>CAJUTD010000077.1 GCA_910589635.1 uncultured Lachnospiraceae bacterium
ATTCAAAGGCAGTAATATTCATTCCAATCTGCTCTAATCCTCCGAGTGGAATGATTTTCAGTTTTGAGTTATTTTTTTTCTTCAAAATGCACCTCTCTATATTCTGTTTTTGCCTCACATGACGATGTCTACATCTTCCAAAATCTCCACAAAAACCTTGGATATGTATTCCAATTCATCTTCGGCCTCTACCATCTCATAAATGGCTTCTTCTTCCTGCTCCTGTGACAGCCGCTTTAAAATAAATGCTTCACAGTCGCCGTCCTCTTCCTCCGTGACTAGAAGATAATCAACGCCATTGATGCGTGTCTCTTCCATCACATAAAATTCTAAAGCCTCTCCATCCTGGGGAGACTGAAAAGTCACTTTTTCCATATATAATTCCTTTACGATTCTATCATCCCGTCTTGCTCTTCTCGAAATGCCTGTGCATCCAGATAGCCCTGTAAAATCAATACAGCTGCAATCTTATCCACATAGCTTTTGCGCCTCTCTCTGCTCACGCCGCTCTCCATCAATGTCCGCTCTGCCGCTACCGTCGTCAGACGCTCGTCCCACAAAACTACAGGAAGACCGCTGCGCCTCTCCAACATCTCTTTAAATTGCAGCGTTTTCTCACAGCGTTCGCCTTCCGTGTTATTCATGTTCTTGGGAAAACCAAGCACTATTTGTTCTACTTGGTATTCCACAATCAGTTCTTCCACTCTCGCCAAAGTCTGCCTGAGCTTTCCGGGCGACTTCCTTGGGATAGTCTCTACTCCCTGTGCCGTCACAAGCATCGCATCGCTCACTGCGACGCCCACTGTTTTGGAGCCAAAGTCCAAACCCATTATCCGCATCCAGCGCCTCCTATTCCCAGAAATTGTTCCTAATATACTGGCGCAAGATTTCCTCTACCAATTCATCACGTTCCACTTTCATAATGAGACTTCTGGCATTCTTGTAACTGGTAATATAGGTCGGGTCGCCGGACATGATATACCCGACAATCTGGTTCACCGGATTGTAGCCCTTTTCCCGCAGCGCACTGTACACGATTTCCAAAATATCGTTTACGTGTATCTTCTGCTCTTTCTCCACTTTAAAAAATTGAGTATTATTTTTATCCTGCATTTTTCCACGCCCTTATTTCGCTCTTTCGTTCTAATAAATCTTTCTTTTTACTATTCTAATACAAATGTTCGGAAAACTCAAGATGTTTCTTTTATGCTTCCTCTAAAACGTTCTCCATCAACAAAACATGTTCTTTCAGCTTTGATAAGACAACTCCCTGCACCAGCTTATTTTCCAGATTCGCGCCTTCCTGCTCGGAGGCTGCAACTGCTATTTTTACATATTCTTTCGTATGCCCCAGAAAATATTCCTGCCCAGAGAAAGAAACTTTCTCTTCCAGTAATACTTCCACCTGCCTGCCAAGATAATATTTTAAATATTCTTCGTTCATCGGCGCAAGGTCCCCAAACAGCGTCTCACTGCGCACCTGCTTGATTTCCTCTGGCACCTGATGCTTCATCTTAGCCGCCCGTGTACCCTCACGCCTGGAATATTTAAAAATATGGATCTCAAAAAAACCAATCTGGCGCAGGAACCTTCTAGTCGTCTCAAACTCTTCGTCCGTTTCCCCCGGAAAACCCACAATGACATCTGTAGTTATTGCAGGATGGACAAAATTGCTCCGTAAAATATCACAAACATGCTGGTATTCCCTGCAAGTATATTTGCGGTTCATTCGCTGCAACGTATCATCACATCCACTCTGCAAAGACAGATGGAAATGCGGGCAAATTTTGGGAAGTTTCGACAGCCGCCGGGCAAACTCCTCCGTGATGATTTTCGGCTCCAGGGAACCAAGCCGAATGCGCGCGATCCCCGGCACCTTATGGACTTCTTCTATCAAATATAAAAGGTTTGTTCCCAGATCAACGCCATACGAGCTCAGATGGATCCCCGTAAGTACAACCTCCCGGCAGCCGTTTGCAGCAATGCGCGCTGCTTCCTCTAGTACATCTGCAACCTGTCGGC
Organism: uncultured Lachnospiraceae bacterium; assembly: GCA_910589635.1. Taxonomy (GTDB): domain Bacteria; phylum Bacillota; class Clostridia; order Lachnospirales; family Lachnospiraceae; genus Petralouisia. Next base: position 2,023 of record CAJUTD010000077.1, read on the forward strand.
TCCTGACTCTCCCTCTTGCATACGGAATGATACAGTAACTACAAAACTGGTTACAGCCATCCTGTACCTTGACAAACGCCCGCGTGCGCTCCGCCGTTCGGCTGATGGATAACGTTTCATAATCACTATCCTTGGCAATATCCTCCACCAAAGCCAATGATTCGGACGCTGTTTCTGTTTGCCGAGCTGAAAAAAAACGCTCCAACAGTATCGGCAATTCATGTTTCTTATTATTACCAATCAGAATATCAACGGCGTTATCCCTCTGCACCTGTTCTCTCGCTGTCTGTACATAACATCCAGCTGCAACCACCACACTATTGGGATTCTTCTTCCTGGCTCGGTGAATCATCTGCCTGGATTTGCGGTCAGCAATATTGGTGACAGAACATGTATTGATGACATAAACATCGGCTGCCTCCTCAAACGGCACAATTTCATACCCGGACGCTTCCAATAACTGTTGCATGCTCTCCGTCTCATATGCATTTACCTTGCAGCCAAGATTGTGCAATGCCGCTTTTCTCATGTCGCTTTTCATACCTTTCTGCGTCTTATTTTCTTACAACAATTCACCATATGTGATTGACAATGGGCAAACCGTTACTTTTTCTTCCTGAAAATGGTTATGGCGTTATTGACTTTTCCCCTAAAAGGCGATAAGATAAAGAAAATGTTTCTAAACTGTTAAACATAATATAATTTAATATTAAGGAGGCTTTTATTATGATAGAAGTACAAATTTCTTTAAATTCCATCGACAAGGTGAAATCTTTCGTCAACGCCATCACGCAGTTTGACTTTGACTTTGACTTAATCTCTGGTAGATACGTTATCGACGCCAAATCCATTATGGGAATCTTCAGTCTTGACCTGTCCAAACCTATTGATTTAAAAATCCATGCCGAAGAGAACAAGGACGAGGTCATGGAAGTAATCAAACCGTATCTTGTTTAATTTTAACAAGCTACCTATCCCCCATGAATTTCATGGGGGTTTTCATTTCCATTCATTGTCTCTAATTCAAGACATCAGGCTTCCTCTTGCCATTTCACGATAATTGTCTCTGTCGTCTCAATGGCAGTCTTCACCATCTCCTCAATCTGCTCTTTTAAATGTGTCTCCGAACGCCGGATTACCTTGAGGCTTGGTTTCGTCACCGGATGCTTGGCTACAAAGATGGTACAGCAGTCCTCATAAGGAAGAATGGACGTCTCAAACGTGCCGATCTTTTTCGACAACTCGACAATCTCCTGCTTATCAAAACCAATCAAAGGACGATAGACCGGCATCGTGCACACTTCATCCGTGGAAGCCAAAGACTGCATAGTCTGGCTTGCCACCTGCCCGATGCTCTCCCCCGTTATCAATCCCAAAGATTCCGTTTCCTTGGCAAAATGCTCTGCTATCCGCATCATATAACGGCGCATAATAATTGTCAGCTCATCATGTGGGCATTTCTCATAAATGTACATCTGAATATCCGTAAAATTTACTACTTTCAGGTAAATTGGACCTGTATATTTTGCCACAATTCTCGCCAAATCCACAACTTTCTGCTTGGCGCGCTCACTGGTATAAGGGGGCGCATGGAAATAAACAGCGTCAATCTTAACACCGCGCTTGGCTATCATATAGCCGGCTACCGGGCTGTCAATCCCACCGGACAAAAGCAGCATTCCCTTGCCGTTTGTGCCGACCGGCATCCCGCCTGGCCCGGGAATAACCTCTGAGTAAATAATAATCTTCGAACGGATTTCTATATTCAGAAGAATATCCGGGTTGTGCACGTCCACTGTCATATCGGGAAACGCCTCGAGAATTTTCTCACCTAGGGCCGCATTTACCTCCATGGACGGCATGGGGTAACTCTTGCGTGCCCGCCGGGTGTTCACCTTGAAAGTCTTATGCTTATCAGGATAACGCTTATCCACATAAGATACCACATCCGCTGCAAGCTTGTCAAATCCTTCCTCCTCTGTGAGCACCACCGGACAAATCCCCACAATCCCAAACACATGCTGAAGGCTTTCGATTGTTTCATCATAATCATATTCCGTCAATGCCTCTATATAAATGCGCCCCTGTTCTTTACTAATCTGAAATTCCCCATCCACAGGCTTTAGGGCATACTTAATCTGGCGCACCAGGGCATCCTCAAATAAATGGCGGTTCTTACCCTTTATGCCAATTTCCCCATATTTTATTAAAAACGCTTTAAACATGTTCTTTCCTTTCTAACGCCTGGTATATTTTCCCAACATGGGAACCAGCTCCTTTAAGTTGGCAATGCAATATTCCACTTCTTCCAACGTATTCTGCGCACAAAAACTGATGCGCACAGTCGAATCCAGGTATTCCCGCCTAACACCGATTGCCGTAAGCGTCGCGCTAACCGCCGGCTTATTGGAAGCGCAGGCGCTGCCGGCAGATACATAAATATGCTTATCCTCAAGTGCATGAAGCAACACCTCACTGCGCACGCCGTCCACACTGAGACTGACAATATGCGGAGCGCTGTCTTCCCCGGATTTTCCATTGATATGCGCCCATTCCTGACTTTCAAGTCCCTGAACGAAAGCCTTCTTTAACCTATATAAATGAGCCTGTTTTCCAGCAAAATCTTCATAAGCCTCCTGCGCAGCCTGTCCCAATCCTGCAATTCCCGGTACATTCTCCGTGCCAGAGCGCATATTCTTTTGTTGGCCGCCACCGTAAATCAACGGCTTTAACTTGGTTTTTTCTTTCACATAGAGAAATCCGCTTCCTTTGGGGCCGTGAATTTTGTGACCGCTGACCGACATCATGTCAATCCCCAATTTTCCAGGATGGATAACGTATTTTCCATACGCCTGAATGGCGTCCACATGAAACAGCGTTCCCGGATTTTTCTGCTTGATGATCTTTGCTGCCTCCCCAACTGGTTCTACTGCCCCAATCTCATTATTCACATACATGATGGATACCAGAATTGTCTTGTCCGTCACTGCGTCCCGCAGCTCCTCTAAAGAAATACACCCATCCTTATCCACCTCGAGATAAGTCACCTCAAACCCCTGCTCCTCTAAAAACTTCATGGGCGCAGATACCGCCGGGTGTTCAATCCTCGTGGTAATAAGATGATTGCCACTGCGCCTATTCGCCATAGCGCCTCCCAAAATGGCAAGATTATTCGATTCCGTTCCCCCGGAAGTAAAAATCAGCTCTGGCTCCTTTGCTTTGAGTGTCTTACAAATCTTTGCCCTGGCGTCCCGAATATAATTTTCTCCCTGCATCCCTTTGCCGTGCAAAGAGGAGGGATTACCGTAATCCTCCACCAACGCGCGCACCATGATATCTTTTGCTTTCCGGGAACACTGCGTTGTGGCAGAATTGTCAAAATATGCTTCCATCAAATCTTAATCCTCCACTTCGTACATCAACATAGAAAGCGCACAGAGACCCGCCGTTTCCGTGCGGAGAATACGGTTCCCGAGAGACACCATCTCCATATCACCCTTCACAAGCGCAATCTCTGCGGAATCATAACCACCCTCCGGCCCAATAAAAATTCCCACCGAGGAGCCTTTTTGAATACGGCCAAAAACCTCCCTCGTATGCGCCAGGCCTCTCTGGTTTTCATAGGGCAGAATCCTCCAATCTAATCTCTTTGCATATTCCACCGCCTGCGCAAACCCCATGGGCATACCGACTGTTGGGATGATGCTGCGTTTGGATTGTTTGGCCGCACTCTCTGCTATTGCCTGCCATCTGGCCTGTTTCGCCTGCGCCCGCTTCTCGTCCAGTTTCACCACACAATTCTTCATAGAAACCGGAATAATTTCTGACACGCCAAGTTCCACTGCCTTCTGGATTACCAACTCCATCTTGTCCCCTTTGGGAAGCCCCTGGAATAGTGTAATCTTCAGAGATGGTTCCGTGCCCTCCGCTTCTTTTATAATTGTAAGTATAATCTGGGCACCCTCTATGCTTCCTATCTCACAGTATAGATCCCTGCCTGCATTGTCGCTGATGCGCACCTTTTCCCCCGCGCGCATACGCAGCACATTCTTTATATGGTTTACGTCACTGCCTGTAATGATAACCTCTGTCTCCTGAATCTGCTCTGGTTCAACAAAAAACTGATACATTTTCCTGCTCCTATGTTATTTTCTGGCAGTAATGCTGCGCCATTCTCCCTGGCTGCCAATTTCTAATATTTCAAATCCCGCATCCGCAACTGCCTTTCTTACCACTTCTTCCTTAAAATCAATAATTCCGCTCACAATATAGATGCCGCCCTTTTTGATATGCTTAGGAATCACTGGCGTCAGCGGGATAATAATATCTGCGAGAATATTGGCAACTACAATATCATATGCTTCTCCCACCTTTTTCTGTAACTCGGCGTCGTCAATGAGATTTCCATGGAAAAAATGATTTCCCTCCATGGGAAGACGATTAATTTGCATATTATCTGCCGTTGCCTCCATGCATATGGGATCAATATCCGTCCCTGTCACAGAAGACGCACCCAGCTTTAAACTGACGAGAGACAAAATACCACTTCCGCAGCCTACATCCAATACCCTGTCACCCGGCTTCATATACTTACAAAGCTGCCGGATACACAATTGAGTAGTCTCATGCTTACCTGTGCCAAAAGAAGTGCCGGGATCAATCTCAATGACATTGCGATACTCTCCCTGCCGCGGCAGTTCTTCCCAGGTCGGTTTAATCAAGATATCTTCAATCACAAAAGACTTAAAATATTTCTTCCAATTGTCAATCCAGTCCTTATCATCCGTCTCTTTCTCTATAATTTCCGCACTTCCCACATCTACAAACGCTCTCAGATTTTCCAATTCTGCGCGCACGCGTGAGAGAAACTCGTCATGGTTCCCGTCATCATCGAGAAAAAAACTTATCCTGGCAGCACCTTTATCCGGGGGCAGTTCGGGCAGGATATCAATATACATCTTTTCTTTGTCCTCTGCCGAGAGCGGGATATTATCTTCAATCTGCACACCCGCAATCCCCAGCTCTGCCAGCATACCGCTGACAAAGTCCTCCGCTTGGGTGGTCGTCTGAATCGTGTATTGTTTCCATTTCATATCTGTGCTCCTATGTCTTGAACTGTTTCTTGAGGCTTTCATAAGCCCGGTTGATGATCTGCAACGTGCCGGTGTCACCCGCCATATTATCAGGATGGTAGATTTTCGTGAGGTCTTTGTACCTCTTCTTTAATGCATGCATATTGTCAACACCCGAAAAAAACATCTGCGCCTGCGGGAGAAGCTCCTCCAAATTCTTTCCCACGCGGCTGCCCGCTCCGCGGGAATAACGTTTCTTCTCGGCCTCTATGTCCTGTCTGTCCCGGGCAAGCCTTTGCAATTCCCCCTCCAGGATTTTCCATTTCATCTGAAACAGATGTTTTTCCTCTGCCATACGCTTCTTCTCCAAACTCTGCCTCGTATAGAATTCCTGCTGCTCCTGTTTGAATCTGCGTCTGTCCTCTTCCAGCTGCTTTCTCTCTTTGTGCAATATTCTGGTCTGAAGATCCTCCGACATTGGTTCCCGAATCATTCTCCCCATCTGCCGTTTCGGCTGATCCATCTTTCTTCCCCCTTTATGCCGTTCTGGCATGGCTCTTTCACCAGCCTCGCACCGGCCTGACTCTTGAGATTAAGTCGCCTCGCATCCTAACCCCATTACAGATATGTTACTTTCTGACCTTTTTTACATTGCTGTACGCCCCGTAAATGTTTATCCCATCTACAACAACGTACGGACGTACCCTGAAACTGTAAGCCTTCTTCTTGCTCAGCTCAGTCATTGTGAAGGAAAGCGTCTTACCGTTTCCTACAGTCTTAACTTTCTTATATTTGCCATTTCCGGTTTTCATGAAAATCTCATAGCCACTTGCGCCGGCAGCCCTCTTCCATATCAGACTTACTTTGCTGCCGCCCTTTCGCTTTGCCGTACTCAAATTTACCCTCGCTGGGGTTGTAGCAGTCTTAGCGGCTCCGGTATCTTTGGCAAAAATGTTCTGATGGTTGACAACGCGGTAAGGCGTAACCCTTAACGTATAAACAGTTGCCGGTTTCAATTTCTTAAATGTGCAGGTATTACCCGCCACATATTGGGTAGACACAACTTTACTTCCCCGGTAGAACATTAAACGGTAATTTACACCAGCAGTCTTTTTCCAGGAAAACGTCAGGGAATCTGTCGTTCTCTTTGATACCTTGAGTTTTGACACCCTGGCCGGCCTTGCAGGCGCGAGCATGGATATTTCTTCTGTATAGGCTTTTCTGCACAACACACAAGTATATATCCTTTTGCCCTTCTGCGTCTCTGTAGCCTTTTTATTTACCACGCATTTATACTGATGTCCGGGACATTTCACCTCAACAGACACCTCAATATCCGTGACAATCATAAAATTTATCTGGTCTGTCGGCCTGTAGCACACATAAAACTTCTGAATTCCTGTTGTTGTAAGCGTTGTCTCTGGATCTGACTGCCAGAGGAAACCGTCTGGAAGCTCCACTGACCCCAGGGAGGCGCCACTGAATCCTTTGAGGTTCCCAGGGACAGTATAGGTCGGAATGGCGCGCGCAATATCAATCTGCACGCTACCTATAAACGGCTGGTATCCCTCTCTCGTCACTTTGTACATCACCTTGTATGACCCGGCGTTTATTATTTCCGGCTGGGCAGCCTGGTATTTTCCATCTTTACCTGCATATTCTATGGTATCACCGTCCCTCGTCCCCTTAATTTCAATCATATAAGGCCTGCCGTTATAGACTCCGCTAACGTCCGCAGCTATAATTCCTGATAATACCGGCTGTGTAGGTTGTTCCGGCTCTTCTGGTTGTTCCGGCTCTTCTGGCTCTTCCGGCTCTTCTGGTTGTTCCGGCTCTTCTGGCTCTTCTGGTTGTTCCGGCTCTTCCGGTTGAGTTGCAGGGATTTCTTCTATCTGAATATCTCCGCACACACTGCATGTCTTCACCATTTCCCCTTTTTCTGTTTCCGTCGGCTCCTTCGTCACTTCCTCATTATATTTGTGGCCGGAATTGGCATATGGGCACTTCACTGTCACTTCTATTTCTATACCTAGGACTGACTTGTAATTTTTGCTGTCTGCAGGGATATAATCTGCCAGAAATTTCTGTTTCCCCTCCCGGTACATTTTTATGTTTCGGTCCTGCCAGCGAAATCCGCCGGACAAGCCAATGGAAGCAAGCGGATTTCCGCTACATCCCTCCAATCCGGCAGGAAGTTTATAGGATGGTGCCGCTTTCTCAATATTTAACTCTGCCGCGCCGTAAAGAACCTGATATCCCGGCCGTTCAACTTTAAATAATACCTTATAATTCCCGGCGTCGATCATTTCCGGCTGCTCTTTGCTAAAATTTCCATCTTCCCCTGCAAACCAGATCTCATCACTCTCTAGCAGCCCCTTCAATGATGGAATCCTTTTTGCCGTCCCATCATACACCGCAGATGAATCCTTTGCGCTTACACCTTGAATCGGCAAAAGCTCAAGTTCCGGCAATTCATGGGTCAGGACGTTCTGCCTGCCTCCAAGGTTAGGCGAATTCTGAAGGGCATAACACAAATTCTTCCCTCTTATGGTAAACCCGAAAATCTGCTGTCCTGCTGCTGCCTCCGGCACGAATACGTCCTGTGCCATCCCATCTGCCGAAAGCTGTCTGATTTTTGTGTTAGAGCTAAAATAAAGCTGATCGTTTGCTTGTGAGAGAAACATATAGCTGGAAGTATATATTTTATCGCCATCAGCAGTCCACGCGTCCTCCGTGCATACGACTTCTTCCCCGCCAGACAAAAGTTTATCCCTTTTTAGCAAATCCACTTTAAGATTCTGATACTTTGAATAATACCAATTCTCCTGATAAAAACAGATGGCAGAATCAATCTCGGTCCAAAATTTATCATCATAAACCGTGGAATCCGCTTTTATATCTGTAACCCAGCCTTTATGATTATGCACAGTATCAGAGATTGCCTGATCACTGAGCAGAAAATACGCATGCTTCACCCGCCCAATACAATCCCACACCGGATCATCCCAGGTAACGTCCACATGGTACCATTTCCCACCAAGCTGAATCATATTCCAGGCATGATTCATACTGTCACTCGTAACCATCTCACAATTTATTCCCAATTTGTTCTGCATAACATATTTATATGCCTTACCGTAACCGTCACATACTGCAATCTTTTCCACCAACGCGCCATAGGCGCTGTGCGAAATATCCGGAACTGTTTTATTGTCAAAACGCTCTTTGTCGTATTCACACAGCTGTATCAGGTAATCATGTACAACAAGCGCTTTTTCCACATCCGTCATGGACGGTTCTACTTGTCCCGCCGCCTGGTCGGCTGCAAACTCAAACGCCTGCTTTTGGACACCTATTTCCTCCGGCGTACCTGTATAGCTTACCGTGATAGATTTGGAAATGTTGTTTACTGAATTGCAGACAATTTCATTGCATACATAAAACAATTCCGGGTGGCTGTTTACAATCTGGAAAAAAGCCGGGCTGGCTTCACCTCTGGGAATCTGGTAATCATAGATATCTATCTGCTCCTCAAAGTTCTCCAATGCATTGACAATATACTCCTCAAAATCCGTAGTTACACTGAAAGACCTTGCCCTGGTAAGAGGATAACGAGCCTCCGGTTTCTGATAATACTCAGGATTATAACGATTTTCGTCTGTCAACACTATGATATCTGTCTGTATTCCATCCCCCTCAGCGCAAACTGGTAACGGAACAGATATTAACAAACACAAAACCATCAAAAACGACCATATACGTTTTTTCATATCGCAGCCTCCTCGTTTTAGATTCCGAACATTTACACTGTACCCATTATATAATAGCCAAAACAGATTGGCAAGGAGAAACTCGGAGTTTCGCTGTGCTCTATAGAAAGCCTCAAAAAAGCTGTACTCTGCAACATTTCACAGAATACAGCCCATTATTACATATCTTCTAATGTCTCTTTTATTTTGCCCATAAAGCCCTTTTTCTTCTTTTCTGTGCCCGCTGCGCCATCCTGTTTCTTTAAGGACTGGCCGCTCACCTCATCAAATTTGCGCAATGCTTCCTTTGCCTCTCCATTTAAACTGGTGGGCACCTGGACTACCAGGGTAACATAGTGGTCGCCACGTACCGAAGAATTACGAAGAGACGGAATTCCCTTACCTTTAAGGCGGATTCTGGTATCTGACTGCGTGCCAGGCTTTACATCATATAAGATATCACCGTCAATCGTACTGATGCGCACCTCGCCACCTAACGCTGCCTGGGCAAATGAAATTGGCGCCGTTGAATAGATATTCATGTCCTGGCGCTGGAAAATCGGATGCCTGCTGACATTGACCTCCACCAGCAAATCACCTCTGGGACCACCATTCGTTCCTGGTTCTCCCTTATCCCGAATGCGGACGCTCTGTCCATTGTCAATGCCCGCCGGAATAGAAACTTTAATCTTTTTACGCTTTGCAATATAGCCGCTTCCATTACAATCCGGGCATTTTTCTTTGATGATTTTACCAGTTCCCCGGCATTCCGGGCATGTCTGCACGTTCTGCACCATACCAAGGAAAGACTGCTGTGTATAGACAACCTTACCCTTGCCGCCGCATTTCTTACACGTCTCAGGAGTAGTTCCTGGTTTTGCTCCGGTGGTATGGCATGTCTGACACTCATCTTTCAATGTAATCTCTATCTCTTTCTCACATCCAAAGGCTGCTTCCTCGAAAGTTACGCGCACTGCGGCACGCAAGTTTGCGCCTTTCATCGGGCCATTGTTGGCAGAGGAACGTCTACGCCCTCCACCAAAAAAGTCACCGAATATATCGCCAAATATATCACCCATATCCATGCCGGAGAAATCAAATCCTCCGCCACCGCCCATGCCGCCTTCAAATGCGGCATGGCCAAACTGGTCGTATTGACGCTTCTTATCCGGATCACTCAGCACTGCATATGCCTCGGATGCCTCTTTAAATTTTTTCTCTGCCTCCGCGTCTCCTGGATTCATGTCAGGATGATACTTTTTGGCAAGCTGGCGATATGCCTTTTTAATCGTCGCATCATCTGCATTCTTATCAACGCCCAGGACTTCGTAATAGTCTCTCTTCTGTTCTGCCATGACTAAACTTCCTTATAATCTGCGTCCACCACGTCGTCATCTGCACTGCTGTAAGATGCATTTCCCATGTCCGGGCCAGCACCCTGCGCACCTTGTGCTGCCTGTGCATTTTCATACATTTTGGCAAATACTTTTTGAGCGCTCTCCATCAGTTTCTCTTTGGCTGCTTTCATCTCACCAACCTGGTCGTCTGTCATCTCCTCAGCATTAGGATGAGCCTCAACCAATGCTTTGAGCGCATTTAAGTCTGCTTCCACGGCTGATTTATCTGCCGCATCTATGTTAGCGCCAACCTCTTCCAGCGCTTTCTCAGTCTGGAATACAAAGGAATCAGCATCATTTCTGGTATCAATAGCTTCCTTACGTTTCTTATCCTGCGCCTCAAACTCTGCGGCCTCTTTGACAGCCTTGTTAATGTCATCCTCAGACATGTTAGAGCCTGCTGTGATGGTGATATGCTGTTCTTTTCCTGTTCCCAAATCTTTTGCCGATACATTTACAATACCGTTGGCATCAATATCAAATGTTACTTCAATTTGAGGCACACCGCGTCTTGCAGGCGGAATACCGTCTAAGCGGAACTGTCCTAAGGATTTGTTATCCCTTACAAACTGGCGCTCACCCTGTACCACATTGATATCAACAGCGGTCTGATTATCTGCTGCTGTCGAGAAAATCTGGCTGTGCTTGGTCGGAATAGTCGTGTTACGCTCAATCAATCTAGTTGCAACCCCGCCCATAGTCTCGATAGACAAGGACAAAGGTGTTACATCCAAAAGAAGGATTTCGCCTGCGCCTGCATCTCCTGCAAGCTTGCCACCCTGCACAGAAGCGCCAAGAGCTACACATTCATCCGGATTCAGAGTTTTGCTCGGCTCTTTACCCGTCAGCTGTTTCACCTTATCCTGTACGGCAGGAACACGAGTGGAACCACCTACCAGTAATACCTGGCCCAGCTCTGAAGCTGAAATCCCCGCATCTTTGAGCGCGTTCTGTACCGGAATAGCCGTACGCTCTACCAGATCATGAGTCAATTCGTCAAATTTCGCTCTTGTCAAATTCATGTCAAAATGCTTGGGTCCCTCTGCTGTTGCTGTGATAAATGGAAGGTTGATATTTGTTGTGGTTGCAGAAGAAAGTTCTTTCTTGGCTTTCTCTGCCGCCTCTTTCAGCCTCTGCAATGCCATCTTATCGTTCGAGAGGTCAATGCCCTCTGTCTTCTTGAACTCTGCCAACATATAATCCGTGATCTTCTGGTCGAAATCATCGCCGCCCAGGCGGTTATCGCCGGAAGTGGACAATACCTCGATGACACCTTCGCCAATTTCGATGATGGACACGTCAAATGTACCACCGCCCAAGTCGTATACCATGATTTTCTGCTCTTTTTCATTGTCAAGCCCGTAGGCCAGCGCAGCGGCCGTAGGCTCGTTGATGATACGCTTTACATCGAGTCCGGCAATCTTGCCTGCATCCTTGGTAGCCTGACGCTGTGCATCATTGAAATATGCAGGAACCGTAATTACTGCCTCCGTCACTTTTTCACCCAAGTAATTCTCTGCATCTGCTTTCAATTTCTGCAAAATCATAGCGGAAATTTCCTGCGGAGAGTACTTCTTGTCGTCAATTGTCTTCTTGCTCTCTGTACCCATATCCCTCTTAATAGAAGAAATGGTTTTTTCTGCATTGGTGACAGCCTGACGCTTTGCGGGTTCACCCACAAGACGCTCGCCGGTCTTTGTAAATGCAACAACAGAGGGTGTTGTCCTCGCTCCTTCTGTATTGGCGATAACCACCGGCTTACCGCCTTCCATAACTGCCACACAGCTATTAGTTGTTCCTAAATCAATACCAATTATCTTGCTCATAATAGAGACCTCCTCTTAAAAATGATTATCTGATATTTATAGTGATTGGGTGTCAAACTTGCCTTAATTTTATTGAACTACTGCTACCATACTATGCCTTACCACGCTGTCTCGGTACATATAACCTTTCTGAAGCTCCTGCGCTACTATGCCGGATTCAAATTCATCACTCTCCACCTGCATGACTGCATTGTGAAATTCAGGATCAAACTCTGTTCCCACCGCATCGATCGCCTTGACTTCCAGGTTCTCCAGCTCTGTCATGAGCTGTTTATATATTTTATCCATTCCCTCTACAAAGGGATCGCCCTTCGCATCCTCGGGAACAGCGGATAAACCTCTCTCAAAATTATCTACCACAGGAAGAATTTTCTCAATAATGCTCTTGGCTCCCACCTCAAACATCTGCGCTTTCTCCTTCTCTGTTCGCTTGCGGAAATTATCAAACTCTGCCATCTGCCGCTGTACGCGGTCGCTCAGCTCTGCAATCTTCTCTTCTTGCTTACTTTTTTTGTCCTTTTTCTTAAATAGACCCTTTTTCCCACTCTGAGCGTCCTCAGAATTCTCCTCCGCGGCAGTTTCTTCCTCGGAATCCTCCTCCCCAGCAATTTCTTCCTCAGAATTATCTACTTCTTCTTTTG
>CAJUTD010000078.1:0-254 GCA_910589635.1 uncultured Lachnospiraceae bacterium
CCCAGGCGAAAAGAAACTACTTGACGCCAAGTTCTACGGCGATGAAAAGGGAAAGATAACCATAGGCTCCAGGCAGGAGTTAGATGAAATATTGCAAAATCTGGAAAAGGAGAAGTACCAGGTACTGGATGTAAAGAAAGGAAATCGGGTCAAAAAAGCGCCTCTGCCGTTTACGACCAGTACTCTTCAGCAAGAGGCTGCAAAGCGGTTGAATTTCTCTACACAGAAGACGATGCGGCTGGCGCAGCAGCTCT
>CAJUTD010000078.1:264-7234 GCA_910589635.1 uncultured Lachnospiraceae bacterium
GTCGAAATTAAAGGGCAGGGAACGGTGGGCGTCATTACTTACCTGAGAACAGATTCTGTGCGTATTTCAGAGGAAGCGGACGCAGCTGCCAGAGAGTATATCCAGTCTGCCTATGGAGAGAATTACACGGCTGCCACCGGTGTGAATAAAAAGAGTAATCAGAAGATTCAGGATGCCCATGAGGCTATCCGTCCGTCTGACATTACAAGGACACCGGCAAAGATCAAGGAATCTCTGAGCCGTGATCAATTTCGTTTATATCAGCTGATTTGGAACCGATTTACAGCAAGCCGTATGTCGAACGCGGAGTATGAGACAACTTCCGTCAAGATTGGAGCTGGAGAATATCGCTTCCATGTGTCAGCTTCCAAAATTATATTTGAGGGCTTTCTGTCTGTATATACCAGTGAAGATGACGAAAAGAGCGAGAATAATGTCCTGCTAAAGTCAATTGATACAGATACAAAGCTGGAAATGAAAGAGATGAATGAGAAACAACATTTTACTCAGCCGCCGGCGCATTTCACAGAGGCTTCCCTGGTAAAAACGTTGGAAGAACTCGGCATCGGACGTCCCAGCACCTATGCGCCGACGATTACGACGCTGCTTGCCAGACGATATTTGACAAAGGAAAATCGAAACTTGTACGTGACGGAACTTGGCGAGATAGTCAACACTATTATGAAAGAAGCATTTTCTACGATTGTGGATGAGCAGTTCACGGCCAATATGGAATCTCTGTTGGATAAGGTGGCAGAGGGAAATGTCGACTGGAAGACGGTTGTGAGGAATTTTTATCCTGACTTGGATGAAGCGGTAAAAATCGCAGAGAAAGAACTGGAAAAGGTTGAGATCCATGACGAGGTTACAGATGTCGTCTGTGATTTGTGCGGCCGCAACATGGTTATAAAATATGGCCCGCATGGCAGATTCCTTGCTTGTCCTGGATTTCCGGAATGCCGTAATACGAAGCCTTATCTCGAAAAAATTGGCGTAGATTGTCCAAAGTGCGGGAAGGAAGTCGTTTTGCGCAAGACGAAAAAAGGCAGGAAATATTATGGATGTGAAGACAATCCAGACTGCGATTTCATGTCATGGCAGCGCCCGTCTAAAGAGAAATGCCCCCAATGCGGAGGCTATATGGTGGAAAAAGGCAATAAGTTGGTATGTGCAGACAATCAGTGCGGATTCGTCAAGGAAAGGCAGAAAAACCAAGAGAACCAATAAATGGTGAAAAACACAGAAAATTGTTGTTTTTTAAACATAAATGTGTTATACTCATAAAGAATTTACAGGAGTGATGGGGGAATGATAATTTTTAGTCAGGAGGTATATAGATGAGTGTCCAGTTATTAGACAAGACAAGGAAGATTAATAAACTGCTTCACAATAATAACTCTTCAAAGGTTGTCTTTAATGATATCTGTGAGGTTCTGACTGAGATTTTATGTTCTAACATTCTTGTAATCAGTAAAAAAGGGAAGATTTTGGGAATCGGCAAGAGCAGACAGACGGCAGAGATTACGGAATTGATTTCGGGCAATGTCGGTGGATTTATTGATCCGTTGCTGAATGAGCGTCTTTTGGGAATCCTTTCTACGAAGGAGAATGTCAACCTGGAAACATTAGGGTTTGCCTCTGATGATGTGCATAATTACCAAGCGATTATCACGCCTATTGATATTGCCGGCGAACGGTTGGGAACGCTGTTTGTCTACCGGTTGGAAGAACAGTATGATATTGATGATATCATATTAAGCGAGTATGGAACTACCGTTGTCGGATTGGAGATGATGCGATCCGTTAATGAGGAGAACGCTGAGGAGAACCGCAAAGTTCAGGTTGTGAAATCGGCTATCAGTACGTTGTCCTTTTCGGAACTAGAGGCAGTCACCCATATTTTTGAGGAATTAGATGGCAAGGAAGGTATTTTAGTTGCCAGCAAGATTGCCGACCGCGTAGGGATAACCCGGAGCGTTATTGTCAATGCACTCCGCAAGTTTGAGAGCGCGGGGGTTATTGAGTCCCGTTCTTCCGGTATGAAGGGCACATACATAAAAGTACTGAATGACGTGGTGTTTGAAGAGGTTGAGAAAATAAAAAAAGAACATGTGAAGGTCAATTGAATATAAAATAGCTACTTATCTGTGGGGAGAAAATTAAATTTGGGAAACAGCTGAACGGATTCGGCGGTGGAAAGAAAACGGAATTTGCAAAAAAAGTTGCAGATTCCTTTTTTTGCCCATTTGTAACTATTTACAATCTCGTGGAGACGGAAGAGTTATGCCTGTATTAATCACATGGTATATCTTGCGGGACATGGACATATACTTGGAAAAAAGCCCCATGGGAGTAGGTGGAATTCCATATCCAGATATTTCCTTTACTAGTAGACTGATACCATGTATTTGTGCCTGTTTCGACGGCAAAGCACAATATCATGTAAAATATACAAAGAAAATACAAAAAAATGCTTGCAATAATGGGTCGATTGCGATAATCTATAATAGGATTGATTCATTATGTGGAAAAAGGAAAATTGAGAGAGGAAAGGAGCAATATTATGTTGACCAGTGGGATATACGATTACATTGATGTGTTGAATAAGGGAGCAAATGCGGCCTGGCTGCGTGAAACTGCTATCAGTAACAATATTGCGAATGGAGATACGCCTGGATATAAACGGCAGGATGTGGATTTTGAAGGGATCCTTGAACAGGAGCTGGGGAAATCCAAATATGTGTCATTAGACAAGAAGGTAAAGAGTCTACATATGGATCATTTGAATGCATCAATTTATACCGATGCGCCCAATTATTCCTACCGCTTGGACAAGAATAATGTGGATCCAGAGCAGGAATATGCAGAGCTGGCTTCCGTCAGGATTAAGTACAATGGCCTGATTGACAGTATGTCGAAGGAATTTGCCAGGATTAAGAGTGTGATTAAGTAAGGGATATTTTAGGATATTGAAGGGAAGATGACGCCAGATAAGGCAAAAAGGATGGAGGTAACGGTATGTCATTGTTTCAGTCATTTAACATTAACACATCCGGTCTTACCGCGCAACGGTTTCGGATGGACGTGATTTCTGAGAATGTCGCAAATGTTACGACAACCAGGACGGAAGATGGAACACCTTATACGAGGAAGATTGTAACGTTTCAGGAGAAACGGACGACCCCTTTCAGCAGGGTTTTGGAAGATACCAGGGAAGCTTTTTTGGGAAACGGCGTAAAGGTAAGCCGTGTATCGGATGATACGGAGAGCGATTATATTATGAAATATGAACCCTCCCACCCCGATGCAGACGAAAATGGATATGTGTCTTACCCCAATGTAAATATTATTACCGAGATGACGAACATGATAGATGCCAGCCGTGCTTATGAAGCGAATCTTACGGCATTTGAGACCAGTAAGGCAATAGCTTTGAAGGGATTGGAGCTTGGCAAATAGAGTACAGGGAGGCTTTATAAATGGATATTTCAGCATTAAATAATGTAGTTCCGAGCTATCTCACAGATGTTGCGAACTCTGCCAGTCAGGTTAATAGACAGGATGAAGAGTTTAGCGGTATTTTACAGTCCTTGATGAATGTGGTAAATGAGGCAAATGACGCGCATAATCAGGCGGAATCGGCGCAGATGCAATTTGAACTTGGCTATGCAACCAATACGCATGAATTGAATGCGGCGCAGGAGAAAGCCGATATTGCCCTCAACTATACAATTGTTGTCAGGGACAGGATGTTGGAAGCTTACAAAGAGATAATGAACATGCAAGTTTAATTTCGGAGTGAAGGAAGGCTGAGAGGTGTGTTACAGAAATTGTGTATAACACCTCGAACAATTTTGCGGAGAATAAATTTGGTAGGAGATGCACATGCAGGAGAGATTAAGAAACATACCCAAACAGTTATTGGAATGGTGGAATAAGTTTTCAGTAAAACAAAAGACATTGATAGCCAGCATTTTCCTTGTGGTTATAATCGGTTTGGTGATTGTGGCCAGAGTGTTGACTACCCCTACGATGGTGCCGGTCAGAACTTGTGAAAATACAAAAGAGGCAGGGCAGGTCAAACAGCTCTTAGAAGGGGAAGGTATTGCTTACGAGGTTTCCAGCGATGGATTAAGCTTTTCCGTGAAGTCGCAGGATGAGGCTAACGCGGCAATCCTGCTTGGACAGAATGGGATTCCTGCTTCCGGATATGAAATTAGCAATGTATTTGAAGGCGGTTTCAGTACCACAGAGGCGGATAAGACGAAGAAATACCAGCTTTATCTGGAAGACAGGCTGGCGCAGCAGTTACAGATGCTGGATAAGATAGACGGGGCGACTGTTAAGCTCAGTATGCCGGTAGACGACGGTACGGTGCTGGCATTAGAGGAAGATACGCTTACCCTTAATGAGGAAATGGACGAAGAGCAGGCGAGCGGTCTGGCAAAATGGATCGCCACGGCAGTTGGCAATAAAGGCACGGATGATGTTTCCATAATGGACAGCGCGGGCAATATGCTGTTCCTTGGAGGAGATACTTCAACTACAGTTGGGGCGGCGAGTGGACAACTTTCTTATAAGACCAAGGCTGAGAACATGGTAAAAGGCCAGGTTAAGGATGTGATTTTGGGAACCGGCGTCTATGACAGCGCTTCTGTAGGGCTGAATCTGGATATCAGTTTTGACGAGACGGAAGAGACAGATAACAATTACTATACACCGGAAGGTGCGGAACACGGTCCGGTAGCGAGCGAGAGTATTTACGAGAAAGAAGCGACAGGCGGAGAGGGAGGTACGCCGGGCACAGACACTAACAATGGCGACGATACCACATATGTGATGCAGGATGGTGCAATTAGCAATGAGACGATTTCCGATACCGACAGACAGTACAATACCAGCCAGCGTGTTACCACAAGAAAAGGCGGAGTTGGAGACGTCAATTACGAGAATTCCTCAATAACGGTAGTGGCCAACCAGAACCGCTATTACAGCGAGGCGGCGTTGCGCGCGAGCGGTGAATTGGATAACATGACGTTTGATGAATTTGTAGCGCAAAACCGTGATAAGGTCAAGCTTGATGTGGATCAGGATTTTGTGCAGATGGTAGCAAAGGCGACCGGATTTTCTGAAGATAATATTGTGATTGTGGCATACGAAGTGCCGTTCTTTGAATATGACAGCGGCGGAAGCCGAAATTTCATGGATTATCTTCCGATTATTATAGCGGTTATTATCATGCTGATGTTAGGTTATGTGGTATTCCGCAGCACAAGAAAAGAGCAGGTACTGGTGGAGGAGGAACCGGAACTTTCCGTGGAATCTCTGCTGGCATCTACTAAAGAGGCAGAAGATTCGCTGGAGGACATTGGATTTTCCGAGAAGTCTGAGACGCGTGTTCTGATAGAGAAATTTGTAGATGAAAACCCAGAGGCGGTGGCATCGCTGCTTAGAAACTGGTTAAACGAGGAGTGGAACTAAGATGGCAAGCTCAGAAGATTATACAGGCGTTCAAAAAGCGGCGATATTGCTGATTGCATTAGGACCGGAAAAATCAGCCTCAATCTTTAAACATTTGAAAGAAGAAGAAATTGAAGAACTGACTTTGGAAATTGCCAATACCAGAAGTATTTCTCCACAAACGAAGGAGGATGTACTCAATGAGTTTTATCAGGTCTGCCTGGCTCAACAATACATCGCCGAGGGTGGTATTGGTTATGCAAAGGAACTTTTGGAAAAGGCATTGGGAGAGGAAAAGGCGCAGGGTGTTATTTCAAAGCTTACGGCTTCTTTACAGGTGCGGCCTTTCGAGTTTGTGCGCAAGACAGACCCATCCCAGTTGCTTAACTTTATTCAGGATGAGCATCCACAGACAATAGCTATGATTCTGTCTTATTTATCGGCAGGTCAGGCAGCTGTGATTATTGGTGCGCTTGTGCCTGAGAAGCAGGCGGATGTTGCCAAACGTATCGCTATGATGGACAGAACGTCACCAGATGTGATAAAGGAAGTGGAACGAGTATTGGAACGCAAACTTTCTGCTTTAGTAAATCAAGATTACACGATTGTTGGCGGTGTCGATGCAATCGTAAATATTTTGAATACCGTAGACCGTGGTACAGAGAAGCATATTATGGAAACTCTTGAAATTGAAGAGCCCGAATTGGCAGATGAAATCCGCAAGAAGATGTTCGTATTCGAGGATATCCTTCTTCTGGACGACCGTGCAATTCAGCGTGTACTTCGTGATGTCGACAACAACGACTTAGGCGTAGCGTTGAAAGCGGCGAATGAAGATGTGCAGAATGTAATATTCAAGAACATGTCAAAACGTCTTGCTACAATGATTAAGGAAGATATGGAATATATGGGACCCGTACGAATGAAGGATGTAGAGGAAGCGCAGCAGAAGATTGTAGGTATTATCCGTAAGCTGGAGGACTCTGCAGAGATTGTAATTTCCCGTGGCGGAGGTGATGAGATCGTTGTCTAATTTGTATAAGCAGAGGTATGTATTTTCCGACAGCTTTTCTAAGAGAGTGATCAATTCAAATGCTAAGGTAGCCGAACGGCTGGAAGAGCTGCACCGTCAAGAACAGATGGAGGCGCAGGGTTCGCAACCGCAAGGTGCGGTGGATGGATTTATGGCAGGACTTCAGGCAGAAGAAATAGATGCGGTTCCTAAGGAGCCGGTGATTTCACCGGAAGAAATCCGCAAGATGGCACAGGAGGAGGCAGATGATTTACTGGCAGACGCCAGGAAACAGGCAGATGCTCTCCTGGCTGATGCTGATATGCAGGCAGATGCCATCCGTGAGGAGGCTAAGAATGCAGGATTTGAGCAAGGGCATCAGGAGGGGACAGCCAAAGCAGAAGAAGAACTGACGAGGCTTCGCAGCCAGATAGAAGAAGAACATCGTCAATTGGAGGCCGATTACCGGCAGAAGGTTCAACAATTAGAGCCATATTT
>CAJUTD010000078.1:7244-14149 GCA_910589635.1 uncultured Lachnospiraceae bacterium
AAGAAAGAAGTTCTTGTCTATCTAATAGAAAAAGTAATTTTAAATGCAGAAGGAACAAAGGAATTTCAGGTCAGGGTGAGCCGCGCAGATTATGAGTTTGTGGAGGGGCAGAAAGATGCCATTTCTGCACAGGTTGGCGCATCTATTACGGTTGAAATTATGGCTGATGCGTCTTTGCAGGAGCATCAGTGTATGATAGAGACAGATTCCGGTGTATTTGAATGTGGAGTGGATGTCCAGCTTGAAAATTTGCTGGGAACATTAAAGTCATTAAGTTTGTGAGGGAAATAATGTGACATATGATTTGGACAAATACCGTCAATTAGCAGACAAAAATTATTATAGACATTTGGGAAAAGTAGTAAAGATAGTAGGACTTACGATAGAATCTGTGGGACCCAATGCCAAACTCAGTGACTTGTGCCGGATTATTATTGATAAGAACAAGGACATTTTTATTATGGCAGAAGTAGTCGGTTTCCGCGACAAGAGACTGCTCCTTATGCCTTATGAGAGTGTGGAAGGGCTAGGAGTAGGATGTATCGTAGAGAATACGGGACATCCTTTGTCTGTTTGCGTAGGGGATGAAATGCTCGGGCATACGTTAGATGGTATGGGAAGACCTACAGATGTGGAAGCGTTGACATTGGGAGCAGAATACCCAGTCGATGCCCCGCCGCCGGACCCAATGGAGCGGGAGATTATTGATGAAGTTCTTCCGTTGGGAGTAAAAGCAGTAGATGGATTGATAACGGTGGGTAAGGGACAGAGAATTGGTATATTTGCCGGTTCCGGCGTAGGAAAAAGTACCCTGCTCGGTATGTTTGCCAGGAATACTCGTGCTGATATCAATGTGATTGCCCTGATTGGTGAGCGCGGCAGGGAAGTACGGGAATTTATAGAGCGGGATATGGGTGAAGAAGGAATGCGTCGTTCTGTCGTAGTCGTAGCGACTTCTGACCGGCCTGCGCTGCTTCGGCGTAATGCGGCCAAGACTGCAACGGCGATTGCAGAGTACTTCCGGGATCAGGGAAAAGATGTGCTTTTGATGATGGATTCCCTGACGCGTTTTTCAATGGCACAGCGTGAAATTGGACTTGCCTCCGGGGAACCCCCGGTTACAAGGGGCTATCCGCCAAGTGTTTATTCGGAGATGCCCAAACTTTTAGAGCGTGCCGGCAATTCAGATAGAGGCTCTATCACAGGGCTTTACACGGTATTGGTAGATGGGGACGATTTCAACGAGCCAATTACAGATACTGCAAGAAGCATCCTGGATGGGCATATCATGTTGGATAGGAAGCTGGCGCATAAGAACCACTATCCGGCGATTGATGTTTTGCAAAGTATCTCCCGTGTTATGAGTTCTATTGCGGGCTCAGAGCATAAGGCGACGGCGGGTAAGTTGAAAAATGTATTGGCAACTTATCAGGAAGCAGAAGATTTAATTAATATCGGGGCATATAAAAAAGGTTCCAATAATAATATTGATTATGCCATTGAGAAAATTGACAGTGTGAATGAGTTCCTTTTACAGGAGACGCATGATAAGTTTTCTTTTGAAGAGATATTGGATATGATGGAGCAGATTTTCTAATGATGTCTTGTATCGGGGTTTTAAAAGTGGGTTGAATAAATTATGGCGAAGTTCCTATACAGGATGCAGAACATCCTGAATATTAAATATAAGCTCGAGACTCAGGCCAAAACAGCATTTTCTGTTGCAGCTGCGGCTTTGCAAAGAGAAGAGGAGAAGCTGGAAGCTCTGCGTCAGAGAAAACGTTCTTATGAATTGAAGGCACGCGAGTTGGCAAACGGCAGGCTGGATTTTTTGGAAATCCGTACAAACCGGGCTGCGATTGAGAATATGAAAGAATTAATTAAGAACCAACTGTTAGCCGTCCATGTGGCGGAGCGTAATTTGGAGAATGCCAGAAAGCAATTGCAGGAGGTTATGACAGAGCGCAAGACGCATGAGATTCTCAAGGACAAAGCTTTTGAGGAATTTAAGAAAGAAGTCGAAAAGGAAGAGAGCAAGGCAGTGGATGAGCTGGTGAGTTTCACCCACAATCATGTACAAGAAGGATAGGCGGTGGCACATATGGCAGAGCAGATATTAAATCAGGAAGAAACGGAAGTTTTAGATAAAAAGGCGCAGAAGAAGGCAGAGAGAGCTCGAAAAAAGGAAGAGAAGAAGAATAGGAAGCAGATGGAAGAGGAAACTCCGCAGGAGGAAGAAGAAGGTGGCAGTAAGGTTGCCGTCATTATTGCAACTATCATCTTTATTCTTATCTGGCTGGCAATTCTGGCATTAGTAATTAAAATGGACATTGGCGGTTTCGGTTCTACGGTATTGCAGCCAATCCTCAAAGATGTTCCGTATGTCAACAAGATCCTGCCGGAGACAGAGCAGGAGGAAGAGCCGGTAGATGCTCAGTATCCTTATACTACGCTGAGCGAGGCAATTGAGCGTATCAAAGAGTTGGAAGTTGAGGTCTCCAATGCAAAGTCCCAGACGAAGGACAATTCGGACTATGTGTCGCAGTTGGAGGCGGAAGTTGAGAGGCTCAAAGGTTTTGAGAGTGAGCAGTCAAATTTTGAGCAACAGAAAACAGAGTTTTACAAAGAGGTTGTGTTTAACGAGAATGCACCCGATATATCAGAATATAAAGCATATTATGAGAGCATCGACCCAGCAAATGCGGAAGTGTTGTATAAACAGGTGGTCCAGCAGCAGGAAGCTGATTCACAGATAGAGGATTATGCCAATACATATGCTTCTATGAAGCCCAAGCAGGCGGCAGCTCTTATGGAGCAGATGACAGATGATCTGAAATTAGTGGCAAAAATTTTGGATAATATGGATACGGCCGCCCGGGCAAAGATTTTGGATGCCATGAATTCAGAAGTGGCGGCAAGGCTTACGAAGATTATGGAGCCTTGATGAAAGTGGTTATAAGGTCCCGGAAGGGATTTTATAATAGATTAGGGTGTCAAGAACGCCTATTAATCATAATTATAACAGGAAAGGAGGTACACAGATGACGACCAGCAAAGTAACACAGATTATGTCAATGCTGAAAAGTCCTGAACTGCCGGGTATGCAGAAGCAGACACAGGGGACGGGTTTTGCATTTGGTGCGTATCTCGGTCAGACAGCTGGCAATGGGAAACAGGATTTGCTTTCTACCGAAAGTTTGAGCCAGCCAGTCAGAAATGACAGTGTGAAGCAGACGGCTTTTGAGCGGGAATCTGCTAAGTCAGGGTACCGTGAGAGTTCTATTTCACGTGATAATCCCGCGGATATCCAGAGCAAACTCCCTCAGGATGCAACTGAGAAATTACAAGCCTATGAAAAACAAGTCAAGGAAATGATTGCTGAGAAGCTGGGAATTTCTGAGGAAGAGGTTACGCAGCAGATGGAAGCTATGGGACTTACTGCCATGGACTTGATGGATCCTGCCAAATTAGCCGGCTTGGTAATGGAGCTGACTGGCGGCGAAGATATCGGCGGTTTGTTGTTAGACGGGGATTTTCAGCAGATGCTTGCACAAATCAGCGATTTGTCTGAGGGGCTTGCTTCACAGTTGAATCTGACGCCGGAGGAGATGAGTCAGCTTGCCGGGCAATTGAAGCTAATGGGAACGGATCATCCGCAGGGAGATATGGCGAACAATGAGGGACAGTTGTCCCAGGATGCAGGCGTTATATCCCAGGATGGGCAGGAAGTTTTGGCAGAGCAGGTCAAGACAGACGCAAACGTACAGGGCAGCACAGCAACAGTCCAGACAAACGCGCAGCAATCAACCGATGAAGCTGATGTGACCAATCAGGTAATAAGGGAGAGCGTAGGGCAGGAAGAAAATGAAGCTGCCGTAACTACTCAGGCACAGGAGGGCGCGCAAGAACAGGAAGAGACAGAAAGCTCTCAGACCGGAGAGAAATTTTCTGACTTATCTAAGGAGACAGGCGGCAATGACAAGGCAGATAATAAGCAGACGCATGTAGCTTACCAGACAACAACTCAGACAATCAATCAGGGGCAGACGGTGGAGGTGACGCAAACCGTTGTACAGACCAGAGTGGATGTAGAAGATATTCTCCGTCAGGTGAGCCAATTGACCAGAGTATTTGTAACACAGGCGGAATCATCCGTTGAAATGCAGCTTAATCCGGCCAATCTTGGGAAAATTTATTTACAGGTAGTTTCCAGGGAAGGCGTGATTACGGCTCAGATTGCAGCCCAGAATGAGGCGGTCAAAGAGGCTTTGGAAAGCCAGGTTGCTACGCTTAAAGAAAATATGAACCAGCAAGGGATGAAGGTGGAAGCAATTGAGGTGACGATTGCCAGCCATGAATTTGAGCGGAATCTGGAAGAAAACCAGCAGAATGCAGCCAGGGAGCAGCAGGAAGAGGAAGCTGCCAAGAATTCCAGAAGAAATATCAACCTGAATAACCTGGATGAATTAGAGGGCGTGATGTCAGAAGAAGAGAGCCTTGCAGCAAAGATGATGGCAGAACAGGGCAACAGCATGGATATCACAGCTTAGTTTATTATAAGAAAGGAGAAACATATGTCAATTGTAGTACCGATAAAAGATGGAAAAGTTGTAGAAAATAACGCTTCCCAAGATTCATTGGCGGCTAACCAACGTTCTGGCAGCAGTCTGGATAAAGAAGCATTTTTACAGCTTTTGGTTGCACAGATGAAGTATCAAGATCCCTTGGAACCAACTTCTAACACAGAATATATTTCACAGCTTGCAACATTCTCATCACTGGAAGAGATGCAGAACCTTAATGGAACCATGACAACACAACATGCAACTAATCTGGTGGGCAAGACAGTTATCATGAATGTGCAGAGTTCTACAGGAGCTACGAATGTAGTACAGGGAAAAGTAGATTTCATTGTAAAACAGAATAACAAGGTATATCTTTCAATTGATGACCAGCTTTATAATATTGACGACCTTGATAAGGTAGTAGATGATGATTATTTGGAAGCGCTGGCAATAGCAGAGGATTTCGAGAGAGTTATTGGCAAACTTCCGAGTGCGAAGAATCTGAGGCTTGATGATAAAGAACGGCTGGAAGAAGTGCGCAAGGCTTTCAATAACTTGACGACATACCAGCAGGATTTTATTGCCAAGTATTGCCCGAAGGCTTTGGAGAAGCTGAAAGAGCTGCTCGCTAAAATGAAAGAGATGACGGATGCTGCCAATGGAACGGATGGCGATGATAAGACAGATGGTGATAATAAAGTAGACGGTGATAACAAGGATGACAAGGACGGTACCTCTACAGGCAGTAAGTAAGGGGAAAGCAGGGAAGCTTAGAAGGAGAGAGATAATATGAACAAGATTTCAAATCAATTCTCTTCTATTGAACAGATTACAGATCAGTATCTGAAAAAAGGCATACCGGAATCGGCGCAAGCCGCATCGGAAGTGTCGTTTGAAGATATTTTAAAACGTAGACAGTCTGTGAATGATACTTCTGCACTCAAGTTTTCCAAGCACGCTTCTATGCGGTTACAGAGCAGGAATATAGAACTTTCCAGTGAGCAGCAGGAGCGTTTAGAGACGGGGGCGGAGAAAGCAGAGGCGAAGGGAATGAGAGAATCCCTTGTGATAGTTGATTCCTATTCATTCATTGTGAATGTGCCGAATAAGACAGTGGTGACAGCCATGGATCAGGCGGAGTCAGCAGAAAACGTATACACGAACATAGACGGAGCCGTAATAATATAGCTGGACCGAAAGGGAGCTTACGGCCTTTGAATGACAGAGAAGGCCATACGGCAAAAGAATCAGGAGGTCAATTAATTATGATGAGAGCATTGTATTCTGGCGTGTCAGGATTGAAGACACACCAGACAAAGATGGATGTTATAGGTAATAACATCGCAAACGTAAACACTGTTGCATTTAAGTCTTCAAGTACAGCATTCAGCGACCTTATGTATCAGACAGTATCGAATTCATCCGGTGCTACCCAGACAAGAGGTGGTGTCAACGCCAAACAGATTGGTCTTGGTGTTACCACAGGTTCCACTTCCGTAAATATTACATCGCCGGGTTCTACCCAGACTACTGGAGATGGATGGGATTTGAGAATTACCGGTGACAGTTTCTTTATTGTCAACAACGGAAGCCAGAACTTATTTACAAAGGCAGGGGCATTTACACTTGACGGCTCCGGTAATCTTGTTATGAAATCTACGGGCTACATGGTAATGGGATGGCAGGTAGATCCAACCACCCAGACTATCCGCAAGGACACAGTATCTTCCTTGCGCGTTATGCAGGAGTCCAACTTAACATCTCCGCCTGAGGCAACCACAGAGGCAACCTGTTCCGGTATTCTCGATAAATACTGCAAGCAAGTGAATACAGACGATGGATATATGATGAGCCTCAATTTCTATGATGCGCTCGGTTACAGTTACACAGCGAAGTTTGCAGTGAAAACGGCAAACCAGGATACTTTGACGTATACGGTAGAGCTGGCAGACATCCTTGATGCGGATAACCATTCTATCCTTCAGGATTATCTGGACGCTGATCCAGCTAACACGATGACGAATGTATTTGGCGAGCCCACCAATATTGACCGCTCTTATGCGCTGGCTGACGGTTTTACATACAACGGCACCAATTTCTTTGATGCGGACGGAAACCAGCTCACATATGATGCTGCAAATAAGAAATATACCGCAACAGGCGGCAAGGAATATACTGTGACATCTATGTTCGGCATTTCCGACAAGCAGGCACAGGATTACTCAGAAGACCGGATTTCTGCGGACGGCAAGTATGAGTATACGGAGACGTTATATGGTTACACCCTTGATTACAAGGAAGGGGAGCCCAACGCCGGAACGTTTGACTGGGTCGGACAGC
>CAJUTD010000079.1 GCA_910589635.1 uncultured Lachnospiraceae bacterium
ATCTACACAGATCCCGACACTCTTTCCCTACACGACGCTCTTCCGATCTTATATAAGTACGACAGCTCCTTTTTAACGAGTGAATACATCAGTGCGACAGCCCTCTTGGGATACCACAAAAATACCAAATGGCACAAGTCAAACTATAGACAATTTGACTTATATATTAATGTAACTTATAATACTCTTGTATTTTTGTATATTTTCACTCCATATTTTTATGATAGAAATTGCGCACAACGTAACAAACATAATATTCTAAAATCTGTTTCGCGTGGAGGTTTTATATGGCAACCATGAAAGAAATTGCTATTTTAGCAGGCGTCTCAAGAGGTACTGTAGACAGGGTATTAAATCACCGGGGTTCTGTGAATCCCGAAACAGCTGCACGAGTATTAAAAATTGCAGAAAAACTCAACTATCAGCCCAACAAAGCAGGGTTAATGCTTGCTGCCCAAAAGAAAAATTTAAAGCTAGGCGTCATCCTGTTTCAAGATACGAACCCTTTCTTTCAGGAAGTGTTAAAGGGAGTCTACGCCAAAGCGGAAGAACTATCTGGCTACAATTGCCAGGTACTGATACGCCAGGTGTCTTTCGATGAGGACTGCCAAAAAAATGCCATATGGGAGTTAGAGCATGAGGGAATCCACGGACTTGTTATCTCTCCATTCAATGCGCCTTCCATTGCCGCTGAAATCAATCGTCTCTGTGATAAAGGTATCCCGGTAATCACCACTAACACAGATATCGCGTCCAAGCGGCTTTCCTATGTGGGAAGTAATTATTTCCTTTCCGGGCAGACTGCCGCCGGCCTTTTGGGGCGCATGACTTTCGGAGACGTAATTGTGGGCATTATCATTGGTTCTTCCCATATTCTTTGCCACACAGACAGGATTGCCGGCTTTTGCAAAACCATTGGGGAGCATTTTCCCCATATTAAAATTATAGAAGATATCGTGGAAAATTATGATGATGACGAAGAAAGCTACCGCAAAGTAACAGCGCTGCTCACAAACCACCCGGAAATTAATGCCTTATACTTTATGGCTGGCGGAGTCTATGGAGGCTGCCGCGCCGTCCTGTCTCTTAATCTCTCTGACAAAATAAAAATATTTACTTTTGACAATGTAGCAACCACAGCTGAACTGATTCGTCAAGGCGTCGTTACTGCAACGATCTGCCAGCAGCCGTTTTTGCAAGGCTTTCGTCCATTAGAGCTACTCTCGCGTTACCTTTTGGAAGGGATTATGCCGGAAGAAGAATTCCTGTATGTAGATACCGACATCCGCATTCGGGAAAATATTTAAAAAGTTTTTCTTTACAAATCTCCTATCCCATGCTATATTAGACAAATCACATTTACTTGTGATTTGGAGCTGTCACCTAATATATCAGTGTGGACAACTCCATGCCGGCATTCTTACCCCGCAAAGGGGGAATTATATGACGAATAGAAAACATTTCTTACACACAGCGTATGCAGTAATCATAATGGCAGCTACACTGCTTCTGTTTATATGCCAACCACTCAGGACGGATGCAGCAATCAATATTGGATTCGTAATGTTAAATTCTTATTCCAAAACTATGGACATTGGTGACGAATTCTACCTTCTGGCTGTCACATCCAATGGAAAAAAACCAACTTTCACCTCCAGCAACAGTAAAATTGCCTCGGTCAATACGTATGGGAAAATTACAGCAAAGAAAGCCGGAACGGCAAAAATCACCGTCAAAATTAAGAATGGCGAAGCCGCCTGCACCGTAAAGGTGACAAAGACCACCATTCAATTAAGCGCTAAAAGCATTTCTCTGGAAAACGGCTATACTACAAGGCTGACATCAAAAACTTCTAATGGTCATCCCGTCACCTATCGTTCGGACAAAAAAAGCATTGCCACCGTTGATGAATACGGTTATATCACAGCCAAAAAACCCGGCACAGCCATCATTACCGTCAAGGCCGACCAGACAACGGCGACCTGCCGCGTGAATGTGCGAAAACCCACGCTCACACTTAGTAAACGCTCCCTTTCTCTCTACCGCAGACAACAAGTGCGGTTGTCCGTCAAATCCACATCAAAAAGCATCCCCAAATGGAAGAGCAACAGAAAAAGCATCGCCACCGTCGATGAATATGGCACCGTGACAGCCATCAAAAACGGCAGCGCCACCATTACTGTAACCGTAGACGGTGTAAGCAGGAGCTGTGAGATTACCGTAAAAAAACCAACGGTCAAGTTTGAGAAAAATGAACTCACACTTGCCGTTGGCAAAAAGAGAACTGTCAAAGTATCGGTATCCTCCGGCAATAAACCTGTTTTCTCCAGCTCAAACACCTGTATTGCAACGATAGATGCCCATGGCGTAGTGACTGCAAATGATGTCGGGAAAGCATACATTTATGCCGCTGAAGACGGTGTCAAAGCCCGCATGCGCGTTATCGTAAAATAACAAACTAAACTATATCAACTCTAACTACACAAAGGTAAGAATGCCGGCCATTAAAAAACCTCCAAATTCCATTATCCTTCCTCCTTAGCCGCTTCCACCCTCTTTTCAATTTCTATATTCAGCTGTGTTATATACGCCTCCACATCCACATTGTCCGCATAATCCTGCATATAATCTGTCCAATTTTCTTCAAATTCCTCCTCAGAGGACATAATGACCTTAGGAAGCCACAACCGTTTGATACGCTCCATCTCCGCCTTAGCCTGCCCATAAGTGCTGTCCGCAGGCCAGTCGGCTACACAGGAATAAAGCGGAAACCAAGCGCTTCCTTCCCACTCCTCGCCCAAAAATTCCTTCCAAGTCTGAAAGCCATAAGCGTCCAGGACTTTCTTATCATAGGGCGATAGCTTCTCATAATATTCCCCGGGCTGTTCCGCAGGGCGCGAAGCGTTAATACCATCTGCAAGCATCCCCTCATATGCCGGGAAATATGTGTAATCACAGCGGTTTTCCTTCATGTAATCTCCATTCGCCCAATTCTCCCTCTGTTCCTTTGTGCGGTAATACACCCCCGCATCATCAACTTCATAATCAACGCCTTTCACTCCCCAATAACGAAGCACCATAAGTTCCGGCGTCAGAAGGTCATTCAAAAACTGCAAAGCTCCTTCCACATCCCTACAGTCGACAGAAATCCCCAGCCCTGCCCCAATATTTAAGTTTGGTTCCGTACAATTATACTTGCCCTCAATCCCCTCGTTCGCCGTGATAGCAAGCGGCACATAGGTCCTGTCCTCCCGCCCAAAGGCATAGAGCGTGTTCTGGGCATCCATAATCTGCCAGTATTGGTCCACAAACCCCAGCACATTGCCCGCCGAAATCTTATCAATATACTGGCTGTAAGATAGTGTGAACGTCTCAGGGTCAACAACACCCTGGCTATACATTTGGCTAAGCTTCTGATAATACTGCTTGGCCTCTGGGATGGTATCATATACCGCCGCCTCCTGCGTCTCAGGATCTACAATGGCACAACCTTCATTGGGATAGCCGGCAAGAAACATAGCCGGATTTTCCAGGCAGAAATACCTCCAATCATCACACAAAATCTCAAAACCGATATTCGGTTTGCCATCTGACTGCGGATTCGCTTCCAAAAAAGAAACAATCAAGTCAAAATATTCATCTAATGTCTTCACCTCCGGAAATCCTGCCCATTCCAGCACCCTTTTCTGAATCCAGAACGATTCCCCGGAGAACATCGTCTGTGTATTATGCCCCTGGATAACGCCAAACGGGGGAATATAATAGATATGTCCATCTTCCTTGCGCAAAGACTCCCACTGCCTGGGCGTCAGGTAATGATACAAAGCCGGATAATCCTCAAGATAATCCTCAAGCGGTATCAGCGCACCGGCCTCAATCAACAAACTGGACGCATCTGCTCCATTGATAAAATCGGGATAATTCCCCGTCTGAATCATAGCTTCAATCTTCTCCTCCGGTGTTTGCCCGCCCAAAAACTCTACCTGAGCGCTCGCCCCCGTACACCGGGCAATTTCTTCCTTAAGCCGTGTATCCTCCACATGATTCTCCCCCGGCACTGCCATAAAGGCAGTAAACCGCTTTACTTCCTGACCTCTGCCCGAAGGAAAAAACAAACATGCGCACCCCAGGAGAACCACCGCCAAAATAAGGGCTCCTGTCTGCCAAAGTCTCCTACTCTTCATCTGCTCCCTCGCTTTCTGCTTTTCGGTTACGAATGCGATACTGATTCGGCGTCATATTATACATCTGTACAAATTTATTGATAAAATATTCCGCCTTGCCAAATCCAACCTCCTCTGCAATAGCATATATCCTCAAATTTGTATTTACCAAGAGCTCCTGCGCTTTTTCCATGCGCAGATTGTTCAGATAATCCCTGAAAGCAATCCCATACTTCTTCTTATAAAGCTGCCCCAAATAAACATTATTTACATAAAACAATTCCCCCAAAGATTTCAGGCTCATCTTCTGCATATAGTTTTGCCGCACATAGGCGTCCACCCTATCCAAAATTCTGCGCGATTCCTGCGTGCGTACCTGCGCAAGATATCCGGCATAATCAGCGAAAAAACCAGTAATTTCTTCCGTACTGCCCGCCAATACCATCTTATTAAAAGACTCTTTGCCAATATACTCCAAAATTTCCTGCTGATTCGTCTCATCATCAAATTCCTGCACCATCTCCATCAGCCGATACAAAATATGGTAAATACTGGCGTTCACCATCTCCATATTCATATCGCTGCTGCGAATCTGTGCAAAAACCTGCTCCGCAACCTCCTCAATTTCCGAGACTCGATTATTCTTTACAGCCTCTAACAGTTTGTCCACGTCTGACTCGTGGATGCCCATGGAAGACTTGCGGTGACGAAAATCCTCGTAGTTCCTGACCTGGGATTCCTCCTGGGCAAGCCCATGCAGGCAGCGTGCCACTCGGATAGAGAAAAAAGACTGTGGCAGTTGCTCAAAAGACTCTGCTTTCTGCCCGGCATATACTTGAATGGGGCAGGAAAAGTGCTGTGCCACACGCTTTTGCAAGTGCTCGAGATACTCTTCTTCGCTATCATGTTCCTCTTCGTACAACGCCCGCGCCAATATCAATCCAGCTCCAAAAGATTCCTCCTCTGTTTCCATCATGGGCACAACATGATACGCAAAACCTCCTACCAGCCCCTTTAAGTACTGTACCAGTTCTTTCTGCTGTTCTGTCCGCCCACTCCTGCCAAGTGCTGCAAATTCTTTATGATTCTTATCAAATTCAAAACTCACATACCGCTCGAGCCCTTCCTCCGAAATATATCTCCTAATCTGCCTCAAATTTTCCTCAGAATACTTGCCCGTCAATACACATGTTACATGGAAATCAAATTTGTCCCTTTGTTCCTGCTGCTGATAGCAATAATCTTGATTCACCTTATTTAAAACAGCAATCAGCTCTTCCTCCTGCACAGGTTTCAACATATAATCCACCACATCCATCTGTAATGCTTTCCTGGCATATTCAAACTCAGCATAACCTGTAAGTATTACAAAGCGAATCTGCCTGTACAGGTTGCGCCGCGCATATGAGATCAATTCCATACCAGTCATTCCCGGCATCCTGATATCCACAAATGCCAGATCAATGTCCATCTCCTCTAAAATACGTATGGCATCCATGCCATTTTCCGCCTCAGCCACAATTTGGCACCCATATTTCTCCCAATTCACGAGATGCCGCATCCCCTGGCGTATAAACTGCTCGTCATCTACCAGCAATACTTTTATCATCCACGCCCACCTGCTTTCTCAAAGTCATCTTCCCATAATTCTTCGGGAACCGTATACAGACCTCTGTTCCTTCCTGCGCAGTGCTATTAATGTCAATCTGCACCTGTTTCCCGTAATATTGATGCAGCCTTACTACAGTGTTTACAATGCCAATACTCTTTTCTGCTTTCTGGATATATTCGATATCTGCCTGCTCCACCAATTCACTTAAGTGCCTGAGTTCCTCCTGTTCCATACCGCTGCCCTCATCCATAATCTCAAAAAACAGATCCTTCTCATCTTCTGACACCACCACCGTAACAGAGCCTCCTTCTACGCTCTTTTCTATCCCATGAACACAAGCATTCTCCACAAACGTAATAATAGCAAACTTAGGAATCAGGCGCTGCTTACACTCTTCCTGCACATGAAGGTAAAATTCCAGCCTATCCCCAAAACGGTACTTCTGAATCTCAAGGTATCGCCTTACATTGTCACATTCATCTTCAATTGTTACAAAATCTCTGTTCCACTGAATATTCTTGCGCATAAGGATGGCAAAGCTTTCCAATATACGCGCCGTCTCCGTCTCCTGTTTCAATATACTATGCATACGTATACTCTCTAAGGCATTAAATACGAAATGAGGATTCAACTGGCTCTGCAGAGCTTTCAACTCAGCCTCCCTCTTGGCTATCTCAAGCCCTTGTTCCCGCTCCTTATTTTTAAAAACTACTTCTACCAGCTCCTTAATACGCAGCGCCATCAAATTATAGCGGTGTATCATTCCGCTAATCTCATCCTTCCCCTTTTCAAAGGGAATGACCTCATAGACACCTTTCTCCATACGCGCCATATACTCCTGCGTCAGCTCTATCCTGTCGTGCAACGAGCGGTACAAAAGATACACAAACAAACTTGGTAAAATTAGATTCGCCAAATACAGTATCAAAATAGAGGTCGTCTGCCTTTTTATAATACTAAACACTCCCTGACGTTCTGACGTCAAGAAGATATCTATTTGCTGTCCATACAGTTCCATGCTTCTCTCAATAGAACAGCCCTTGTCCCAAAGCTCCGACAAATTCCAATATTCTTTATATTTACTGTTTTTGTCCCGAGTACTCAAAAGTATCTTATCTTCGGTGCACAGGTAACCGTCTACCCCCTCACAGATCATCTCCATACTCTCCAACAGAGAATTATAATCTATTTCCAGCATAATAAGGTTCTCTTTCCCACAATGAGGCAGTTTCTGGATAAGGACAATACGCCTGCCTCTCTCAATATACCCTGCCGATTCCTGCCCGTCCTCAAAATAACTGTACAGAAAAATATTCCTGCCGCTGTTTACAAACTCACGATACCAACTGCTATTTTCCACACTCTCCCTGCGAACAAAATAAGTGCCATTCGTAATTGTCTCGTTATCCGTACAGATTACGATACTATATGTAGACTGCGCCGTATAATAATATTGGATTACCTGGTTCTCCATTAACTCCACATAAGCTTCATAATAAGCTGAAGCATCTTCATATTCCGTCTCTAAGAATTCCTGCAAATTTACGTTTCGGTCAAGATAATCTGCAATGGAAATCTGCTTGGCAATTTCTCCGGAAAACTGAAATTCTAAACGCTGCGCCATGCTCTCAATCCTCTGGTTCTGCTCCTTGTCCATGCCAGCTTTCATACTCCAGATAATATATCCATTTGTTGTAATCATGGGAATCACTACGCAGACAAAAAAAAGAATGAGGAACTTCCCGCCAAACTTAATATCATCTAACTTTGCAAATACTTTTCTCTCCATGCCCTCCTCCTTCTTTACTCATTGTAATAGATTTCCCCCAAAAACAACAGTCTTTTTTTCGCCCGATGCAAATGCGCATATTTTTTCATCTCATTGGAAATTCGTAAAAATTTCCTATAAGATGAAAGAGGCTGTCCCCAAGGCCCTAGCGCCCCAGAAGCCATACCGGAGATTTTATGAATGGAAGGGATGCTTTTTTTCCGGTATGTGCTTTGGAGAGCTACGGCTTCAGAGACAGCCTCGCAATGCAGCCATCCTTGCGCCTTTCGGCGCAAAGATGATTGCCCTTATTACATTTTCATTTCCTAAGTTTCTTACAAAACCACCTCATTCGGAAATTTCCGCAGAGATTACTTTACTTTAAAATTCTTAGTCTTAGCCTTTTTCAAAAGCTTTTTCAAATTTGCCCTCTTGGATTTCTTAATGCTAAATGTTGCATTCTTCTTGATGCCCTTGAAAGCATTTTTGCTAATGGTCTTTACAGCGGTTCCGCTGAATTTTACTTTTGCCAGCTTCTTATCGCCTAAGAATGCGCTTGCACCTATTGTCTTTACATTCTTACCAATGGTCACACTCTTTAATTTCTTCTTATTCTTAAACGCATTCTTGCCGATGGATACCACCTTGAAAGACAAACCATTATATTTCACCGTTGCCGGTATACTCAAAGATGTGATATTCTTCTTGGTTGTTCCAGTCACCATTACCTCTTTTGCAGATGTGGTGCACTTGGTAATCTTGTACTTCACACTCTTGGAAGTGAACGTCTTCTTCATAACAAAGGACGCACCCTTCTTGATACCCTTAAAGGCATCTTTACCAATCTTCTTCACGGCTGTTCCCTTGAAAGTCACTTTTGCCAGCTTCTTGTCGTTGTAGAATGCTTTGGCGCCAATGTCGGTAACATACTTGCCAATTGTTGCGCTCTTCAACGTACTCTGCTTCGTGAATGCGTTGCTGCCAATAGCCGTTACCTTGAAGGACACATTCTTATATTTCACAGTATCTGGTACCGTAATGCCGGTGACTTTCTTGCTGATTCCTGTTACCGTCACTTTCTTCGCCTTACTGCTATAAGCAGTAATCTTATATTTGAGCCCATTTGAGGCGCTGAAAGTCTCATTTACCTTAGGAGGCTGCGGCTTAGGCGTTACGTTTATGCTTCCCTCAGCGTCCTTTACGGACTGGCTGAGTTTTTCCAAAGCCTCCTCCAGGGCAAATTGATCTGCCTTAGGATCGTTCATGGCTCTCTTCGCTTCATCAATTGCCGTTTGCAGCTTGCTCTTAGCTGTACCGGAAAGTTTTGCAAGAAGCTTCTCAGCCTCAGCAATCTTGACATTCAATTTCTCATCTACCGGTTTCTGTACATAGTCCACTGCTGTCTGCAAAGCCGCGAACGCTTTCTCTAAGTCTGCTTCTGTTGCGCCTGCTTTATTCAACACTGCCTTTGCCGCATTGATTGCCGCTTGAAGATTTTCCTTCTCCACACCGGTAAGCCCTGCCAGAAGCTGCTCTGCTTTGCTTATTTTGGACTTCAGCTTATCCTTTACAGGCATCTCCACAAACTCATAATAGTCGACGTTCATAATGTTTTCTGTCGCAGAGCCGCGGAATACCAGGAACACATTCTTCGTACCAGTAATGTTATCCAGCTTGCACTCTACCAGCTGATACTTATCCTCACCGCCGGTTGCCGGAACATCCACTGTGCCAGCCAAAGTTCCCTCCGGGCTGTCCAGACGTACTTCAATCTTTCCGCCCTTAGCAGAAGCCGCGTTGACTTTAATTCCTACAGCTCCTTCCTCTCCAAACGCTAACTGTGACACAGAAGTCCAGTCTTTGTCCTGAAGATCTGTCAATGCCGTATTGTAATCTTTATACAATTTACCCTGCTCATTACAGGGAGCCACTTTCACGCCTGCATTCCAGGCAATCGTCTCCGCGTCAATTCTCTCGTAAGGATTCATCGTATGGAGCTGAGGAATTCCCTCATACGTTCCCTTGATATCCTTAATCGTACCGTCCGCGCGCATCTCGATCTTATCAATATGCGTGGAGCGGTAACCTTTCATCTTACCTTCTTCCTTCGCTACTGTCTGCGCATGATATATGAAATAACTCTCTCCCTCGAATACAAATGTCGCATGATGGTTATTGCCAGGTGTACCAAACCATACGCTTGGGTTACTGAATATCTCTCCTGCATAAGTAAACGGTCCCATAGGGTTATCACTCACCATATAACAGATTGTTCCTGTTCCCGGATAACCATCCTTGTTGGCCGGGGTAAAGTTGGAACAATATGAATAATAATATTTCCCATTATATTTGAAAATACCGCTGTCCTCAAACATGCAGGGCGCATCAATTTCATATGATTTACGGTCTTTAATCTGAACCATATCGTCTGTCAGCTGGGCAACTCTTGCCGTCTTGGGGTTCAGATTCTGTCCATCTGGGACACCGCCGCCAAAATAGATATAACCCGTTCCGTCATCATCCACCAGCACTGCCGGGTCGAAGCACCATACTACACCCTGGCACTCAGGATAGCCATAGGAAAGCAATGCCTTACCATTGGGATCGGTCCATGGTCCTAATGGGCTATCTCCAACCAGCACGCCAATGCCGGAACCGCCGTTTGCAAAGTAAAGGAAGAACTTTTCCTTGCCGTCAATTTTCTTATGTGCAATCGCCGGAGCCCAGGAATTCGTTGCCCATTTTGCTGCACCATTCGGTCCTGCCACTGCAATTTCACCGTGATCTGTCCAGTTCATCAAATCTGCTGAAGAAACGACCCTCAACGTGTTAATTTTACTGAAACTGTTATCAAGCAAATTTCCGTCCTTGTCGTACTCATAATCATCCGCAGTCATATATACATAGACTCTTCCGTCATATTCCATCGCATAAGGATCTGCGCCAAATGCCTGGGTAAAAATCGGATTACCATAGCCAATCTTTTTTGCTATCGCTTTCGTATCCACATATTTCAGCAGTACGGAAGCCGCGCATCCCGTCACATCATACTCAGATGTTCCGCCGTCTACCTTAATATAATCTGCCTTAATCTCCTGCGTTTGATCTTTACCTACATACCCATTGACTTTCAGTTTAATCGTTGCAAACAATTTATCTGTCGCTACAAAGGAAACATTATCTCCCTTTACTTTGAGGAAAAGCCTGTTGCCCTTCATTTCATAAACAGCACGTCCCTTGATTGCTGCGCTGTTAAAGACCACATTGTCCACACTCATAATGCCTGGTATGGAAATAGAAGCCTCTATACCGGTATGGTTTCCTGCTTTTAATTCATCAAGATTCAGCTTCACTTCGCATTCTCCACCCATAACGCCGCTTACTTCTTTTGTCGCCGTCATGGCTGCATTCAATGCTACAACCGGCTGATTCGCTCCAGTAATCTGGTCTGATACCCTAAAGTAGTCTACATCCACATAACCGCCGGATTTGTCCGTTGTATAATTAAAGATCGCAAACTTACTTCCCATGAAATGCGTCAATTCATAACTCATCTTCATAGCATTGCCGAGCTTCTTCCAGTTCTTGCCGTCAAAGCTGTAATAGAAAGTCACGGTATCTTTCTCTGTACCGTCCGCATTTCCTGCATAATTAAAGTCTTCCTTGAGATATACAATATTCCCCGTGCAATCAACACTTTCTTTGATTACAGGCTTATCTTCCTTGGCTGCACTGTTGCCGGAAGCGTCCACCATCACAAGTTTTGCCTTATCTGCTTCCTTCTGCACTGCAATATAGCCATAATTGTAAGAGAGTGAACCAAGTCCTGCTACATCCCCAACCTTCATATTGCTGATGTCCATACGGATTGTGCCGGAACATGCCGGACCAAACGTCCTCTGTGTCAACGTATTCCTTGCATTAAGCAGGCTGGTGGCCTTACTTCCAGTTTTTAACCTCAGCCATCCGTCACGCTCGGTCAAGGACCAGTTGTTGTTATTCGGATTATGGTTCCATTGCCATACAAGATCCAGGTTGGAGCCGTTGTAATCATGCTCGCCAGGGTCTGCCGGCTCATTACTCTTCACTTCTTCTTCGATAGATACATCGTCCAGATAGAAATCTATGTAAGGCGCACTTTTCTCATCCGTATTTACATATAACGTCCATGGATAGGTGTTAGTTGCATCCTCGGGCATCGTCCATTTACCGGTTACTTCCATCCATTCACCAGTCTTGGCTGTCACAGCTGCCATACTGCTGTAAGTGGGGTCTGCTAATTCGCCTTTCGTACCTTTCATAGTAAAAGTAATCGTTTGCTGTGCCGGTGTTGCTGCATCATATTTGACACGCGCTTTCAAGAGATAAGTACTGCCAGGTTTCATCTTTTCACCAAACACGATCGCCGGTCCATGCCAGTTTTCTGTACGCTCGCTGACTTTCAGACATTTGTCATCTGCTCCGCCATATCCAGGCTGCGCGAGTTCTATTTTGGCATGGTCTTCAAACGGCACCCACGGTCCTAAACCATTCTGAAAAGAACTGTCTCCTGCCAAATTCTCATTGGGAATCGTCACTGAGAAGTCATCCAAATAATAACTCATCAAATCATTGGTGGGATCCTGCTCGGAAGTCCAGCTTGTCTCTATAAAAATATTTACATTATTCGGGTCAAACGTATATTCACTACTCTTATCCTTTGGAACAAAAGTACCTTTAAAAGATACCCATTCTCCCTTTTTCGCATTAATCGTTACAAGGTTCTGGCGGTAATTATAATTCGCACCATGCTGAATCGTAACAAGGAAATTTTTGGTAGCCGGTCCCTCTGTATATTTCAGTTGCCCGGAAATGGTGTATTCTTTACCCTTTTCTATCTTACCGCTCAGATTCTGGCATGCTCCGCTTCCGGTTCCCGGGCGTCCAGATACATAAAGGCTGTACTTACCGTTTGCCTTTTCTGTATCTACCACCTCTAGATTACAAGCTTTCTCTCCAGGTGTAGTTGTCCAGCCGTCCGCTTTCCCTGTCTCTAAGCCTCCGTTTGTTATCAGTTGAATTACAGAACCGTCATCACCTGATACGGCCATAGCTCCGCCTTCATTAGCAGCCGCATTGTAGGTCTTTACCTTTCCACTCGCTGCCTGTTCTTCAAATACTCTATGCTCTGCATCATTGTAAAACTCGTCGGATTTTACTATAGTTTTCGTTTCACTGCCGGATGCCGGAAGTTTCATAGTTGCTTCTACCGTCTTGCCGTCTCCATCCTTACCAAGCATCGGCCAACCGTCTTTCCAGGTACAATCTGTGAGAACTGGGGTACGTCCGATTGCCCCATGATCCTGGAACATGAAACCATACCATTTACCGTCCGGGGTATCAATGACAGCTCCCTGCGCTACGCCAGCGCTCACGCCATTATTGTTGAAGTTTGCCTCCAGGATAATCTTGCTCTCCCACTGTGTGCTGGGGAAAGTCTTGCTTCTGTGGCACATTTCCAGGCGACCATGACCTGACGGCCAGCCAATATTGAACACATAATAATATCCGTCCTTTTTCATGATATGTGTTCCCTCGCATAACAGGCCTTCTGTAAAATGCGTCTCACCTGTGTCTTTGGTAACGTCAAACAACGTGGTCTCCGTATCTTTCTTCACTGTCTTTAAATCATCAGACAACTCCGCACATTTAATAGCACCGCCGCCATAAAGGATATATGCTTTACCATTGTCATCAAAGAATAAAGACATATCGTGGAAGAATCCATTTAACGTTGTCTTCGTCCAGGAACCCCTCTCAATATCCTTTGTAGAATAGATATAAGCTGTTCCTGTTGTGTTGCTGTTAAACGCTACATAATAAGTGCCATTATTGTACTTTAAACTTGCAGCGCACTGGCCATTGCCGTACATGCTCTCGCCATTTCTCAAATTCATGGCATCTGTATCACCCAAAATATCGTACACGTAGTTCACAATCTCCCAGTTCACGAGATCCGTAGATTTCATGATTGGGCATCCGGGGGATAAATGCATAGTCGTGCTGACCATATAATACGCATTACCCACACGTATAATATCAATATCCGGTACATCCGCATAAACTACCGGATTATTGAAGGTTCCATCATCATTGGCTGACGACGATGATGCCTGAACATTTGCCGGGAGCATAGTAAAAACCATTACTGCCGCA
>CAJUTD010000080.1 GCA_910589635.1 uncultured Lachnospiraceae bacterium
ATTAAAATTTGCATATGCTATAATGCCAATAGGCAAAAAGATATGACAGTTCCATGTGAACACAGAATGAATCCCCAAACCGTAATAGCGTACAGTCTGGGGATTCTTCTTTTCTTTTATAGTGGCTAAGCACCCACTAGGCTATTTGTTGTCCTTTCGGTCACTGTCAAGCCATTTGATGATGTAGTGGCAGGCTACACCAGCCGCAACAGCGACTATAAAAGATATGACAAACTCCATGTAAACACCTCCTCCCGTTGCCGGGTGTAGGTTGGACAACATGGAAATTATAACATATTGTTGAATATTCTTCTATCTTTTTCTTAAGGGGCAACAATTAGAATTGTGGTTGTCATAATCCGATGCTCGCTATCATTATAGACTATCACTGCCACGAGATATTTTCTTCGTGTAGTTGATATTTTCGATTTATTGTCTTTACTTTCCGAAAAAACATATTTTGAAATTTATCCTTATCTGGTTTCATACTTATTCTGATTTCATTTATTATAAGCCATTACCACTGATTTTACAAAGCATCCCGCTGGCAATCATTCACGACAGAAGCCATAAAGCTTCTCAGCTCCACTCCTCGGCAATCCGCACTCGTTTCCCCTCCTTTACCTCCTTATTAGTATCAACTATAATTTTATCATCCTCCGATATATTGCCTTCCACTGCTGCATACTCGTCATTTTGTTCGATTAACGTCACCGGCACATATTGGACAACAG
Source organism: uncultured Lachnospiraceae bacterium (assembly GCA_910589635.1). Lineage (GTDB taxonomy): Bacteria > Bacillota > Clostridia > Lachnospirales > Lachnospiraceae > Petralouisia. The sequence continues at coordinate 735 of CAJUTD010000080.1, forward strand.
ACCGGATGCCGAGAATCGTTTTTTCCTCATCCACTACCATCACATAATAACCGGAACGCTCTTCGTGTAACGCAGAACTGGGAACACATTTGCGGTATCGTTTGCTCTCTTTCGTAAAACCCAAAACTGCATTCCCCGTCCGGGAAAGAGAACCATCCGCCAACTCAGCCGTTATCCGGTATGTTCCCTCTTCCCCCTCTCCAACCTTGCTGATTTTCACTCCCTCCAAAATAACGTCGTCATTCCCCATCTCCAAAGTTCCCTCTAACCCCTCTTCCACAAAAAGATTCTGATTTCCACCGACAACCCCTTCAAATTGGAACGGCTGGCTAAAGTCTTCAAATATCAACACTGGCTCCGCTGATGTAAGACTACCCGTGGAAATTGCACATGTAAATATGCTTCCAGCGTATTCGGCGCAAACCTGCCCTTTCGCTTCACGTAACAGATAGAGCTGCTGCAAAGATTCCTCCACCTGCTTTTTCTCCATTTGCTGTATAAAAGCCGCATTACTTTCTTCTATTCCTGCGCCGCCGCTTCCTAGCCCTAAATCCCCGCTGCCAGAACCCGTAACTGCTTCATTCGCCTGATCCGGCGTGACAATAGGGACATTGCCATCTCCCTCCACTGTCCCGCCCGCATGGAAATTTTGCAGGTCCGCCTGTGCTTGGGAAGCATGTTTCATATCTGCAATCTGCAAATCATATTTATGAATTTCCTGCTCCATCTGGGCAATCTTTGACTGTAATTCTTCCATATCAAGCGTAAATAACAAATCGCCTTTTTGCACAATGTCATTCTCCTGTACCCAGACATTTTCTATGCGCAGGTTCTCCTGGCAATATAGGGCGCGTCTTCCCTTTGTCATCACGCGCCCTTTCACTTCCAACTCATATGTTAACTGCATTTCCGCCAAATTACATACCGAGGTCTGCGGAATTACATAAGAATCCACAACCCTTGACAGCAATGTCAGAAACGCCATCACAGACAGAAAAATCACAACGGCATGTTTTCCCCATTTGCAGGCAATTTGCCCGATTTCCTCTTTCAATTGCATCTTTCACACCTCTCTATTTTTTCACGGCCATTGCTCCAATTCCCTCACTGACCGCCCCTTTTCCACCAAAAATAATCAAGATCATGGGAATCAAAACGATCAGTGAACAGACAAATATGTATGAAATATTGTCATAACTGATTCCAGGTATATAAAGAGAATACGGCCAAAGCGCAGGCGTTTTCAGGAAAAGCAACGGCTGCTCCACCATATTCCAGTACTCGATGACTCCCAGCAGCGCAGAAGCCTTAATTCCCGGCATAGCTAGAGGAATGCCCACATGATAAAACATGCGCAGACGACTGCTGCTTTCTAAAGAAAACGCCTCATAAACTTCTTCCGGCACGCCCAAAAAACTGCGATAAATAAGAAACACCGGAAATGTTGAAAACACCGCCGGCAATATGACCGCTCCATGCGTGTCATTGATTCCCAAGGCGTCAATAACGATATAATTTGACAGCATTGTCACTTGAAATGGCAACAGCATCAATATCGTATAGAAATAAAAGAGCAGGCTCGCAAGCCTGCCATGGCACCTGGAAAACCCCCAGGCAGCCGGCACAGCGATAAACATCTGCCCGACAACAATATAAGCCGTCAGTTTCACAGAATTCCAAAACACCACGTAAAATTCCGGCTCATAAAACAACGTCTCAACAAACCCCCGCAGGGTTGGAAACGCCGGAAACAACAGCAAATACGTGTTCCCTTGCCCGCGCAACACGCCTTTCAGATAAACGGATAATTCATAATCGCCGGTAACAGAACCTACCGCCAAAATGAAAACCGGAATGCATGAAATAATGCATACGAAAACAATTATTAAAAATGTCAAAACAAAATATTTATTTTTCAAGGTTCCACGCTCCTTTTTTCCGCAACGGCAAGACCATCACAGCGAAGATACCAACCAGGACGACTGCGCCCGCCGACATTTTTTCCACCGACATATCCCGGAACCAGTTGTGGAATAAATGTTGTACCATGTAGATACTCCTATCTGGGTATTCGCCCGCCAACAAATAGCTCTCCCGGTACGATTTAAGCGTTGCCGTGACCGCCAATACAAACGCCGCTGATAACATTGGCCGCAGCCCCGGCAATATTACATAACGAAATTTCGCAAAAGCCCCCGCTCCGTCAACGGCCGCAGCCTCATAGAGTTCCTCCGGGATCGCCTCCAGTCCAGCCAGCCACAGTACAACGTAATAGCCCATATTTTTCCACAAGAATGTGGCGGCCAAAACCCAAAACGCAAAGGGAGAGTTCAGCCAATCCATGGAAATATCCAAATATGTATTGATAAGCCCATTTTTGTGAAATACCATTTGCCAGACAAATATCAGAGAGGCGACTGGCGCCGCTAGCGGCAACAGGCAGATGTTCCGTAAAAACTGCCGCCGGCGCCCCAAGCTGCTGCTGCAAAAATGAATCACATTCGCCAATAATAAGGATATTATGAGCACCAATGGCACGCACACCACAAGGAAACGCCCCGTATTCCCCATTGCCAGACGAAAGGCGGGATTTTGGACTACCGTCTGATAATTATCAAACCAAGTAAATACTCTGCCTGTGGCATTCATAAAGGACCTCCTCACCACATCTGCAAACGGCAGGAACACAAAGACAGATACCCCCGCAAGGCTTGGAATCAGAAACACAAACTCCCGCCAGTTACGAAAACTATTTTTCATACATCCACAACTCCAAAGCTTTATAAATTTCCTCTACTGCCGCCTCAAGACTTTTCTCGCCCGCCAAATAACCGTCCGCCCCATTTTGTATCGCATCCATTACAACCGTATTTTCCATGGCAGGCGTTGTCAGATTCGTTACGTCATCCTCTAACTTTTCCTTTACAAGCCCGGACGGCGCCTCGGCAAAAACGGCTTTATTTACGGGAAGCCCCATAATTACGGCATACATTCCATCCATAAAGATTTTCTGCTCTTCTTCGCTAAGCATAAATTGGAGAAATTCTCTGGCAAATTCCTGCTTCTGCGATTCGCTGTTGATTCCGGCAATGAGCGCGCTAAACACTCCCCTGGCTGCCACCTCATACGAACAATCCTCACGGACGATATCTTCAAAATCATGAAGGGAACTTAAATACCCTAAATCCATGGCCACATTTCCATACGTGATATTTGACACGTCCAAATTATTATCATTGGCAAAAACGTCATAGCTGTTGTCTGTCTCTTCTTCTTGGAAAAACAAAGATATCTCGTTTTCCGTCTCTTTCAATCTGTCATTAATTTTGCCCACAGTTTCTAAAAGTTCTCTTAACCCCTCCTTGGAAATTGTCTCGTCCTCCTTGGGAACTGCCCCATCCCCCTTTTGTATATCCGGCCAGTAAATGCTGAACATATAGCGCAGTAACCTTTGGTCTTGCCTGAAAAATGCCGGTAACCCTTCCGTCCTTTCAACAGCCGTCAACAAATCACTAGGCGACTCAATATGCGGTACCGTTTCCTTGGCTCCAACCAATACCGGAAACTTAAAGGAGATGGGCGCTGCATACTGCGCACCGTCTGTCTGATATGCCTGAAAAATGTTGGCAAACCCGTCTTCCCCACTGATATAAGAAGCCAAATCACCTTGCAAATCTTTAAGGATTCCTTTTTTCCCATAAGACTCCCAGGGCAATCCGTTCAATATGAGCACGTCCGGGCCGTCCCCTGCCATCATTTCTGTGTTCAGGATGCTGATGGCGTCCGCCTCCTCTTTGACTGCCGTATCATCCATGCCGACCTCATGTATCAACCGCACCTCTGGATGGCTCGACCGGAAATCAGAAATCATCTTATCCAAGACGTAATTCTCTTTCAGAGAATACACAACTAGTTCATGCTCCGGCTGCGATGGCATTTCCTTGTCAAATTCATACCGTAATAACTCTATCTCCTCCCGGGCTGCACTCTGCACAAATAAAAGGAAAACATTCGCATCTACATGGCAAAGACGCTTTATGTCGTAACTGATATCCGAAAAACTGCTCAGATTCCCGTCCACCAAAAGCTCCGTCAACGTGATTTGGTTATCCGTGCCATAAATGCCGGTTCTATTACAGTAAAAGATTTTCTCTTCCTTGGCGTTAATGTCCATACTGCTTAAAAAATTAGCTTCCAAAGGAATCGCCAGCTCCTCCAACTTCTCTCCGCTTTCTGCATCCAACACCACAACTGCCCCGCCATACTCGTTTAGATAAATTTTATCCTCATACAAGGCAATCTCCGCTACATTTGTCTTCTGCTGCCACAATACCCCGTCCTGCCCAGGCGCAAAACAAAAAACCTCAAACTCCGCACTCTGATCTTCCCCGGATTCGAACACGCCATAAATCTTCCCATCACCAGAAAGCAAAATTTGCCTCAAACCATAGCCCGACTGTAAATTTTCCTCCCGCGGCTGGGGCAGCGGCAATAGCAACGTGTGAACCTGCGCACCATCCTGCACATCTTCAATCTGAAAGTACGTATATTCCCCGACGGCATGTTCTTCGTCCAAAGAATCCTCAGACATTTTCCCGGCAGATACAACAATATCCTCTTCGCCAAAACTTGCGCTGACCACCCGGTAACCTTGCGGGAGCCATTCTGTGCTCAACTGCTTTTGTTCCCAGGAACTGCCGCCGTCTCCACTCTGCCAATAGTGAAAACTTCCTGGCTCACATTCAAACAATATGTGCACTGTGCCGTCTTCCCTGCATTGCACATCAAACAAACGGTTTGCAGAGAACGGCAAATCAACTTTTTCCTCCCGGTAGCGGCCCTTGTCAGCCTTACCTTCAGTCTGCTCCGCCAACTCCTGCCGGCTCCCGTCTTCTTCTCGACCATTTTCTGCCATACGCTCCAACTTCTGTCCGCCCTCTTTGGCTCCTTGTGATTCCCGGCCACTGCCACCCACAGGGGAGCAAGCCGCTGTAAAAACAAATATGACGATCAGCAGCAAAAGCTGCGCAGATGAACATTTCTTTTTCATAATGCCCTTCCTCCTTCTCTTGTATGTTTCCCATCTTATCACATGATAAATTGCAAAGTCCTCTAAAAGTTCTCTAACTATTACTCCGGCAGAGTAATAGTTGCCCGTCTTATCAAATATAAAAATACATCCTTATCTTTTATTAAACGGAAAAAACAAAATTAAGATTGAGAAAAGAGGACTTTTAGAGAACTTTTTTGTTATACTAAGAAGAAGACGACTTGGGAGGATAATCATGAGAATTCTGCTTATCGAAGACGACGCCAGCCTGGCGGAACTTTTACTATATGGATTGGAAGAAGAGGGATTTGCCGTCGACCCCTGCCCCGATGGGCTGGAGGGACTGACTTTGGCGTTGCAAAATCTATATGACCTTATCTTATTAGACCGTATGCTTCCCGGATTGCCGGGAGAGGAAATATTAAAGCGAATACGCCGCAGTAATGTGGACACGCCTGTCATATTTATCACCGCCATCGGCGACGCATCGGAAAAAATCAACGGCTTAGACCTCGGCGCTGATGATTACTTAGTAAAACCTTTTGACATTGGTGAACTTCTGGCGCGCATACGCAGCGTTATGCGCAGGACGCTAAACCGCCCCGCCCCCTTTTTCCTTGCCTTCGGCGACATCCGCTTTGCTGAAAATGAGTCTAAATTAATCCACAAGGACAACGCCATCGTGTTGCCCAAAAAGGAAGCAGAACTTCTCACCTATTTTCTTCGCAATCCGAACCAGGTTCTCTCGCGCCGGAAAATTATCGGCAATGTTTGGGGCCCGCATACAGAAATAGAGGACGGAAATCTGGACAACTACATTTACTTAATCCGCAAAAAATTAAACGGCTTAAATACAAACGTACACATTGTAACGATACACCGCCAGGGCTATTGCCTGACGCTAAAATAACGATATCAGACAAATTATAAATGCTTGATGCTGCCTGATGAATGGAGAACCTAATGTTTCACAAAGTGCAAAATAAACTTTCCCTGATTTGTTGTCTAACGACGACCCTGATTGTGCTTGTCATCATTTTATGCTGCCTGCATATTTCAGAACAAAATATGTACGGACAAGAACAGGCATTATTTTTCCTCAAGACTAACGCCATCTCCTCCGACTTATATTTTTCCGGGAACATTGATATGAATTGGTATCGGCAACAGATGGAGGGCGGCAGACATCTGCTCTACCTTGAAATCAACGGCACGCCCGCCACCCTTTCCGGCTTAATGCTTTCCGAAATAGACTGCGCTTTTATTCGCAATGTGCAAGATTATTTGAAACAACAAATATCCCGAGGAAATAAACGCTTTGCCCAGATTGCACAGGCCAACACACCGGACACGGTACAGCAGTATTTTGCATACACAAACGAGAAACAAACATTCCTTATCATGCAGGCAAAAATTCAAAAAAATGAACAGCAGATTACCTATTTGTTTTGCTATAACTTGCACAATTTTTACAACAATGTCAATAGGCAGCGCCTGCTGTTTGCTATCATTTGGCTATTTTCTATCGTGCTTTTGTACTTGTTTGCACGCATTTTTACATCCCTTACGCTAAAGCCTGTCGTCCAAAACGATGAAAAGCAAAGGCGTTTCATTGCCTTTGCCTCACATGAGCTGCGCTCCCCTTTAGCAACCTTAAAAACTGGTCTCTCTATATTGAAAAATAAATCCAATACGGAAAAAAACGCACGCATTTTTACGCTGATGGAACGTGAAATGTCAGGAATGGAACGTCTGATCCAGGATCTTCTCTATCTCGCCAAAGTAGAAAATGCTGCGTTCCGTTTTCATTTCACGCATGTCAATCTTGCCAGCTTACTCGCATCCGTCCATGAAAAATTCCTGGGTGACGCGCAAAATAAAAACGTGTCCCTTTCTTTGTCAATGGCCGATGGATGCAACTACGACTGCCTCTGTGATGGGCAGCGGATTGCGCAAGCGATTACGATCCTTGTGGATAACGCCCTGACCTACACCCCATCTGGGCAAACAATCACCTTACACATTTTCAGCTCGCACCGTAAATGTTATATTCAGGTCATTGATACCGGAATAGGAATTTCTGATGCCGATAAGGAAAAAATATTTGACCGTTTTTACCAGGCGGATTCCTCGCGCAGTCAAAAGGATCATTTCGGCCTCGGCCTTTCCATTGCCAGGGAAATCTGCCATACGCACGGCGGCAGCATTTCCGTCAGCGATACGACGGGCGGGGGCAGCACTTTCACCATCCGCCTGCCGCAACGAACATGAGTCTGCGCTCTATCACAATTTCACATCCACTCTCCTCCTCGTTTCCGTTCTTTTCACCGCTGATTTTTTTTGCAGTTCCTTCCTCTTCTTCAGTGCCTTTTCCCGGGACTTATCAATCAATTTCTGGGCATTTTTCTTGCGCACCTGACGAAGTTTGCTGCTCATGGTAAGGCTTCTTTTGTCAACTACATGGGAGAAGCAACGATATTTGCCGTCTTTGTCAATAAAACTATTGCTGTACACAAGCGTCTTGCCGCTCGCTTTATAAATCCCGTCCATAAATTTCGTGATAAAATCCACGCCCTTTATCATTTCCTTCATATCTTTTTCCGTTTGCGGATCGTTGCGCATTTTATTCAAAATCCCATAACTGATGGTCAGTGTTTTACCGCTTCTGGCAGAAGAAAACGTGGCGCCTGCTTTCACAGACACGCTTGGCGCAAGCTTCGCCAATTCGCGGACGTAATCCGCAAGATCCTGCTTTTTATTCTGTAGGCTATTGGTATAGATGACTGCCACGTCTGATTTATGCGCTTTATCTGTCCCGCTGTTTGCAGGCTCTTTCGCCGCCTGTTCTGTTTCTTTCTGCGTGCTTTCTGCCGCATGATTTTTTTTCATGTCCTGTATTGTATTGTAAATATAATTGTTTGTAATCTCCATTGCCATAGTCTTATCCTCCTTGATAAATCTTATCTTTGAATTCCATTTCTAATTTGTAATCTTCAAATCACAATAATCTTCCGACAGCTCTCTTTTACATCATCTTTATCAGCGTTAGCATCCAGTCATCATCCTCCTGTCTGTCATAGGCAATTTTCACTACCGTTTCCGCTGAGCCAGCCTCATAACAACAAGAATATCCACGTCCCACGAAACCGGGCAGTTTATAAAATCCCCCAAAGACAATAAATATTTCTCCAGAAGCATTCTTTTCTTGCAAAAACTCTTCAAAGGCTTCCCGCTTTACATAAACGTAGCAGTCATCGTAGGAAATCATCTTGTGCAGGCTATTATCACGGGAATTCACTTTGTCCACATTATCATCCTGCGCAAGCAGCCGCGACTCTTTGCTCACTACATCAAACGCATATACCAGCATACTATCGTTCTCATTACATCTGTCATAAGAAATATTTTCTATGCCTGGGATCATACCTGCGGCGCCTAAAAAAACGGCACACAACATACCTGCCAACACTCTGCTCCTGTATGGCCTATATCCGGCAATTGCGTTCATTCTGAGGCAAACATCTTGATATTCCTCGTTGCCCATAAAGGTAGCATACATGTTGAACTCTTCGCTCTCTGCCTGCAAAAGTCTCATACTCTTTAGCAGCAATTGCCCATAAGCATAAGCGCTCCGCCCGCTTCTTTGGATCGTCACCCGGTCGCAGATTTCTTCCAAATCCTCGCGCAAAAGTTTCGTACCGATGTGAAGCAGTGGATTCACCCACAAAAATGCGCGCAATATATCCCACAAAAAATAAATCCATAAATGTCCCAGCCGCATATGCACCTTTTCATGGAGAAGTATCATCTGCCACTCCTCCTCGTCGTATTCCTCCAATATAACCCGCGGCACGACAATTTGGGGTCTGAACAATCCTGTCGTAAACGGCGTGATAGGCGCCTCTGCAACGTAGATAACCGTGTACACTGGAGACAGTTTTTTACTGCCACGATTCAGAGAAAACTGCACCGTCCTTTTTTCCATGTCAGCAACCATTTTATGTAGTTTTCTTCTCCTTGCAAACAGCAGCGCTATAGATACAAACACGCCGAGAAAATACATCCCGTATATCCATCTATGATTTAAAAATATTTGCGGCAGCCAGGTAAACACCATGATACCGATAGTATTCTCATAAAAGAATTTCATTTTGCCTACAAACAGAACGGGAAGAAACAAGCTCCACACCGCACCTTTGAGGAACACATGATTCTTACACAACGTCTTGCGCAAAATCCAGACTACCACGAACACTCCCAGGGAGACGAGGGCGCACCGTATGAGCTGCATACCATAATAGGCAACGGCTAAATGAAAAAGCTCCATTCCCTTACTGATAAATTCCGCCGCCATCATTCCTGGTCCTTATCCTTACACTGCTCTAAAATGTCCTCCAATTCTTGAAATTGTTCTTCGGTCAGCTTTGCACTTTGTATTAAAGCAGCCATGGCATTTTTGCGGCTGCCTGCAAAATAGCTGTCCACAAATTTCTGGCTCTTCTCCCGCTGGCACTCCTCTTTGGATTTGACTACAGAATAATGATATACCCGGGAATCATGCGCATCTACGGTATAGCTCAAGACGCCCTTCTGCCATAAACGATTTAACAGGACACGCACCATGCGCGGCGACATGTCGGCATTATCTTTCATTTTCTCAATCACCTCTCTGGCCGTTAGAGAGTTATCGCTCGCCCACAACACTTCCATTACCAGCCATTCACTTTGGCTTGGAGAAGTCTCCTTTTCCATATTGCCATCCTCCTTCTGCTGCTCTTTCCATGTATATCGGTTAGAAACGGCATTTTATTAATGTTTGTTCCTAATGAAACTTTCAGCGTGATCTTTTTGTATTTTCTTATTCCATCATCAGCATCACACAGAGCCGGAACTCTCCATCTTTATGCTCAACATCTATGTCTCCTGCATATTTCCCGGCCACCCTGCGTATATTGGACAGACCATATCCATGACCTTCCTTATTTATTTTGGTGGTAAGCGGCAGCCCGCTTTGTGCATCCCAATGCAGCTCTCCCGCAAACGTATTGCTGACTTCTATCATATAGGCATTTTTCCTGCGATAAGAGGCTACGGAAATATGTCCATCCCTCTGTGTATTCTCTATGGCATTCTGTAAAGCGTTGTGTAAAATTACACTGACGTCAAACGCATTGATGCCCATGTCAGCAGGGTAATAAAATTCCGGGTAAAAAGAAATTCCCTTTTTCTGAGCTTCTTTCTTTCGCTCTTGTAAAATTACGTCCGTCACTGGATTGCCGCTTTTTATTTCCCCCGTCATTGCGGCAAGTTCTGTTTTCAAAGCGTCACTGTAGCTCTTTGCCTCCGCTGTCTGCTTCCCGGCATAGAGGCTTTCCAGCGTAAGGACATGATTCGTCATATCATGTCTGGCGCTGCGGATATCCCGGTAAAGCTCCTCCACCTGTTCCATATGATGCTGGATGCTGTCAATCTGCGACTGCAAAAGCTCAGATTGTAAATTTTCTTCCTGCTTTCGCTTAATATCCTGATACAATACAATCACCACAATTACTGTGATAATCGCTACGGCATAAAAAAACAAGGCAAGAGCATCATAATCATTTTTAATTTTTAGGGTCTTCAATATATAAAATGTACGGTAATAGCGCACAATTTCAAACCCGACCATACCCATGAGTGATGGAAGCGCTAACATAACAAGCTCCTTCCTATCCATTTCTGCATGTTTATTAGCATATACCTTTAAAATAAACCATATGCCAACAGCAGTAAGCGCAAATTCCACGACCAAATAAAATACGCGTACCGCTGCATACAGGGCTAACCACAGATGAGGATGATTCTGCATATATTTTGTATTTCCCGCAAACTCATAGAGACCATCATAAAGAATATCAGCCATAGCCACTGCAAACCAGTTTAAAGAAAAAAATGTCACCACCAGAAATAATTTCTGCCTATAATTTCTGCGATCCACCCAGCAGATAGCAGAAAAAGCCACAAGAATTCCGATGAGAAACATCGCATAAGCATCATACAACGGAATCATATAGATGAGCAGCATTGTCAAGAAATATATTGCTGCGGCATAACATGCACCCCTTTTCTTTTCTTTGAGAATGCGCTCCATTCCCTTAGATGCACTGTCTGAGGTAACCTGAGAAGCCATAAACGGCTTTACCAACTGGCAAAAGCAGAAACTTCTGATAAACACCTCTACAATCAGCGCCAAAATATATATTATATCACTCCCATGAAATGCATCCCGAAACATTTCTATCCCAGCTCCCTTCCCCTGATAAATCCTTAACTTGTATCTCTTCCTGTCCTTTTCCTTCCCCCTGATGAATCCTTAACTTATATCTCTTGCTATCTTTTTCCCTTTCTCTGATTGAACCTTAGATAACATTTGACAAAATCCTGATAATTCTGTTTTGCCATCAGAGCCTGGCCTTTTTTGAAATAAATAGTGGAAGCATCATATTTCTCAATATAATTGAAATTTATAAGATACGCTCTATGAGGACGATAAAAATCACTTCCGGCTTTTTTCTGAAGTTCTTTCATTTTACCATAATATTCGATATCCTCCTCCATGGTATGAATGATGATCTTGCGGTCAAACACCTCAGCATATACGATGTCCTCCAGACGAATCGAAATGTGTTTGCCCTTTGCCGTCACCAGCAGACTTGGTTTTTCCCTCTCTGCATCTGCACAAGCCTTTGTTCTGTCATGAAAATGCCTGACAGCATTATATAAAACCTCTGCAAATTTCTCGTCCTTAATGGGTTTTATTAAGTAATGAAACGCTCCAACGTCAAAGGACTGAAACACATAATCTTGCATTACTGTCACGAAAATAATTATCATCTGCCGATTGCGCCTGCGGAGTCGCCTGGCCGTCTCCATCCCATCTATCCCCGGCATCTGAATATCAAGAAACAGAATATCGGGAGGGTACAGCTCATCCAATACCTGCTGTCCTGATTCGTAAGATACAATGTCTCCTGCCGGATAGAATTTCTTTACTCTATCTATCATTAATTCTCGAATTTCTTTCTGGTCATCACATATGCCAATCTGCACGCTCCCACCTCCTGAAAAATACAATATAATTATTTATCGGATTTCCGTCATGTATTCGTCAGGAAAATGATGTGGATGGGTATTTTTTAGATGTGAATTTACGAATGGGTGCTTAGGTGCATTTCAGAGTCAGCTATTATCCGTAAAATAGCAAACGCACTTTAAAATAACAGATATGTATGGTATAGTTAATATCACATAGAGAATAAAAAATTGTAAGGAGGAACTATAAATGGACCAAATGAAAAAAGCGATCGTCTATACGAAAGGTTCTGGCGAAAACAAAGATGGCAAATACGGATGGGCGTATACATTGGAGTATCTGACTTCAGAAGATAACGAAAAAACAGACTCCTTCCGAACAGAAATGAATGCTGTACTGTGCGCCTTAAAAGCAATGGATAAATCTGTTTCCGTAGAAATCCGAACAAATAATGAAGCCATTGCTAAGCTGTGCGAAGGGACGTATAAAGCGAAAAAGAGCAAAGATTTGTATGATAAATACAAAGAGCAGGAGGAACTTTTTATCAAAGCCGGGGGAAATGTGGCTTTTAAGTACATATCAATAACAGAATATGACAAACATTTTGACGAAGTGCGAAAAATGGCTCGAAATGAATAACTGTAGCTGGTGTGGTTTGACAGGAGGCAGACCCTCGTCTTGGGAGCACTTAAAAATAATAAGAGGCTGTAAAAAATCTTGTGTCTATGGGATTTAAACTTCTTTGATAAGAATTAG
>CAJUTD010000081.1 GCA_910589635.1 uncultured Lachnospiraceae bacterium
ATACCCCGCAGCAAGCTACAGGGCATGACCTAGCTTGTTCTTTCCGCCCCAAGGGGCGGGGTATTTGACCCTCGCGGCATTCGTCAAATATCCATGCAAGCATGGCTACTTTCCTCATTGCTCGCGGGAATAAAAAGATGGCTTGCTGCCTGCCATCTGATATGATACTATCACTATAGTTTAAACTTATCACTTGGAGATGATTTTTTGAGAAACCGTAGAAAAGAAGAAACCGCATTATTTTATATTGGATGGGCGCTGGTCTTTGTTGCCGCCATTCTCGTGCTTATGTACCGGACGATGCCCCTGCCGTTCCTTAAACTTATGCCGCCTTGTATTTTCCACAGCGTTACCGGGCTTTACTGCCCCGGCTGCGGCGGAACCAGAGCCGTGTCCGCCTTGCTTCATGGACACATTATCACCGCTTTCCTCTGCCATCCCCTCGTACCATGCGCCGCCATTACCGCAGGCTGGTTTTTGATCAGCCAAAGCATAGAACGGATTTCCGGGCACAGAATGAAGATTGGCATGAAGTACCGCGATGTTTATATCTGGACCGCGCTGGGCATTGTTATTATAAATTTCATTGTGAAAAATTTACTGCTGATAATTTGGAATGTTGACTTGCTGCAAGGCATCACCCTTTTTTATTTTCCAATCATGTAATCAATCATTTCACAGCCTCTGGCAACGCTGTGCCCGGATTGTTCTGCTTCCCGCTCATTATATTTCCAGGAATTCTGCTGCATCTTCTTGCTGTCGTAGAGCAGATAGGGAACGCTATCACCGGTGTGTGTCCGCAAAGCAATCGGCGTGGGATGGTCGGGCATCACAAGCATACGGAAATCTACCCCGGCCTGTTCCAGTCCCGCCTTAATAGGTGCAATCACACGCGCGTCTAAATTCTCAATTGCCTGCACTTTCCGTTCCACGCTGCCCTGATGTCCCATCTCGTCCGGGGCTTCTAAGTGCACATAGACAAAATCACAATCCTCTTTCGTCAAAGCATCCACCGCTGCCTGCGCCTTGCCTTCATAGTTGGTATTCAGTCCGCCATTGGCTCCTTCCACGGAAATATTTTTCATGGAGGCTCCCACCGCGATTCCTTTTAACAGGTCGACCGCCGATATCATTGCACCCTTGAGTCCTGTTTTTTCCTGGAACGAAGACAAAGACGGCCTTGTGCCCGCCCCCCAGAACCAGCAAGAATTGGCGGGATTTTGTCCGTTCTTTTTCCGCTCAATATTGATGGGATGATTCACTAAAATATCGTAACTCTTTTTCATCATTTCTTTGAGTACGGCGTCCTTGGGCAGATATTGACCAATTGTCTGTCCCAACACGTCGTGGGGGGGCGTCAAATCTACAACCTGTCCCTGCTGCCAAATCAATAAATGACGGTAGCTCGTTCCCACATAAAATTTATAAAGCTCTGTCTCTAACTCTTTTTTGACAGCTTCAATGAGAACAGACGCCTCTTTTGTGGTAATTTCCCCAGAACTGTGATCTAAGATCTTCTTATCCTCAAAATTCTCTTCCTCTTCCGAGAGCGTTACAATATTGCAGCGCAAAGTGACGTCCGTGGGTTTCATATCCACGCCAATACTCAATGCCTCCAAGGGAGAACGCCCGGAATAATAAATCTTAGGATCGTACCCTAACACGGAAAGATTTGCCGTATCGCTTCCCGGCGACATGCCCTCTGGGATAGTTTGCACCATGCCAATCTCCCCAGCCGCCGCAAGCGCATCCATCTGTGGGGTCTTGGCGTATTCTAAAGGGGTCATGCCCCCCAGCTCGTCTATCGGGCGGTCTGCCATGCCATCGCCCAGCACAATTACATATTTCATTATTTTCTTTCCACCTTTCCAGACAGAATGCCTCAAAAGCAACATGGCTTCCGAGACATTCTTATCACTCTATACTACACGGATTCTCTGAATGACATTTAATCCGTCTGCTTTCTTCTCAAAATCTTCCTCGCTCATTTTCCCGGTCAGAAAACCGATCTCACCACTTATCTGTGGCACTTCCACAAATTCGACCTCGCTAAACAGGGATTTCACCTTCTCCTTATCCTCCGTGCTGCGCACGAAGAAACGGCTCTCGCTTCTTCCCTTATCCACCAAATCCATCTTCTTGGAACTCCAGGACATAAGAATATTCTTGTGTAAATGCTTGGCAATATCTACAATATCGGCAACTACCGCACTTGCAGTCGGCAGCTTTCCGGCGCCGCTGCCATAGAACATAGCGTCCCCTAAGACATTGCCATGCACGAAAATGGCATTGAACACATCATTGACGCTGTACAAGGGGTGCTGCTGTGAAAGCATGAACGGCGCAACCATCGCGCAGTACCCTTCTTTCGTCTTCCGGCTGGTGGCAAGAAGTTTGATGACAAGCCCCATCGCCTTGGCATACTTAATATCATCGGCGCTGATCTTAGAAATTCCCTCTGTATAAATATCCTCAAAATCCACCTGCTGCCCGCATACGAGGGAAGTCAAAATAGCAATCTTCCTGCAAGCGTCGTACCCTTCCACGTCAGCCGTTGGATCTGCCTCCGCATAGCCTCTCGACTGCGCGTCTTTGAGCACATCTGCAAACTCTAATCCCTCGAAGGTCATCTTGCTCAAGATGTAGTTGGTCGTACCATTTAAAATTCCTGTAATCTCCTCAATCTCATCTGCTGTCAGCGAGGAATTCAAGGGACGGATAATTGGAATGCCGCCACCCACGCTGGCTTCAAACAGGAAATTGATATTTTGCTCTTTTGCTATGGCAATTAACTCGGCGCCATGTTTTGCCACTAGCGCCTTGTTAGAGGTCGTCACATTCTTGCCTGCCAACAAGGCACGCTTGACAAACGTATACGCAGGCTCCACGCCTCCCATAGCTTCTACAACTACCTGGATATCCGGGTCGTTTGCAATCACATCATAATCATGTATAACCTTGTCCTCCATGGGATCTCCAGGAAAATCGCGCAAATCCAATATGTACTTTACTTCAATTCCATCGCCTGCGCGCTTGGCAATGCTCTCACTATTAGTATTTAAAACTTCTACCACACCGGAACCAATTGTTCCGTAACCTAAAATCGCTATCTTAATCATAATGTCACTCCCTGGCTAAAATTTTTAAATAATGAACTCCCTCCTGCTGCTCAATGTTCTCCACCATTTGAGACACATTCTTTGTGTCCGGCAGTACATCCACGCTCAGCGTGAGAGAGGCAATACCGTTGACCGGAATACTCTGATGGATTGTGAGGATATTGGCATGGAAATCTGCCACTATCTGTAACACCAGGGACAAAAGCCCCGGCTCGTCATCCATCTGTATCACCATTGTGATGGTTTTTCCCTTGGCATTGTCGTGGAATGGGAAAATATCATCCTTATATTTGTAAAAAGAACTTCGGCTGATTCCCACGAAATCGGTGGCCTCCTGCACAGATTCGGCACGTCCCGATTCTATCAGCTTCTTAGCTTCCACGACTTTCAGTAATACCTCTGGAACGGCTTTCTTTTTTAAAACAAAATATTTCGTCTTGTCCTCCATGATGCCTCCAGTATGTTTGCCTGTGAAATACATTTGTGCTCACTGCAAAGATATTAGCATATTTGCCTTTTAATTGCAAGTACTTTTGCCACACAGAACAAAACCGCCGTTCCTATTCCCGCAAGCAATGCACCCAAAGGGCGCTTAGAAAAATAGCCATGCTTGCATGGATATTTGACTCTAAAATTTCCTGCTGCCGCCACTGGAACTGCGCCCACCGGAGCCGGTATGTATCGTGCTTCGGCTTCCTCCACCGCCACTGTTCTGCGGCTTGGGAATATGCCGTCTTGTGACAAAAGAATTGACAAGCCTGTCTTCCTTCGTTGTCAAATCGACACGCCCATTCTTCTCTATCGGGTATTTGTAACCGCCAAATTTCAGGCGGTATTTTCCAAAAATGCCAAAAATTGTCGCGCCCCCCGCAAAAACCGCCATTCCCAGGGCGATGAGAATTTCTGACAAAGTGATGGATTTCTTGCGGGGATGTCTTATAACTTTTCCGGTATCTTCATCATAGAGATAATTTTTGCCCGCATCTTCCGTTCGATAAGCGTTATCGACTTCCTCTAACATTGCCCGCAGCGTGGCGGCATATTTTTCCTCAGAAATTTCATCATATCCCGCGTCAAGAATCCTCTCCGTGCGCTTATCGGTGATATAGTACATGGCCTCTCCAAATGCGCGCACTACAATCTCGCGGTTATCCATATCAATCGCGCAGATGACGCCGTCATCTTGAGACGTATATTTGTCAAACCAGCTCTCCACATACGAAGTGGCGTCTTCTCCCCCGGCATCGTCGGTAGTCAGCGCCATCAAATCCCAGCCCGTGCGCTCTTCCATCTCTGCCAGCAATTGCTCAATCTCCTGTGCCTCCGTCTCCGACAGCAGCTTGGCCAAGTCTGTAAGCTGCATATTTTCTGCTGTCTGGCCTGCCTGCTGGACATTTTCTTCTGTCTGCTTCGCCTGCTGCACGTTCTCTTCTGTCTGCTGTGCACTTTCTTCTGTCTGCCCTGCACTTTCTTCTGTCTGCTGTGCGTTCTCTTGTGCCTGTACAGGCGTAATGCATAAAATCATCATACACAGCATAAAAGCCATTGCCAAGCCTCTTTTTAACCTTCTCATAACATCCATCCTCCCAGCAGTCCTAACAGAAGTACCACCACAAAAATGATGCTCCCTAAAATCCAGACTTTTGCTCCGTCGACCGGCAGTTCTCCATATATTTTGCCGTTCTGTCCGTTCATGGAATAATAATACATCTTTCCATTACGCCCTTTATATGTAACCGTCCATACGGGAAGCATGATATAGTCCCAGTTCTCCCGTTCCGTATGAAGCTGGCAGTTGTTCACGCTTAAATGCGTATAACCGCCTGCCGTGTCCCTGAGAAGCTTCTGCGCAAATTCTTTGGCATCCTCCATTACTTCTGCCTGTAAGTCATTGCGGCCCAAATCACGCTTCTCCGCCAAAAAACCGGAAAGATAGCCCATATGGAACTCTTTTCCCCTGCTCACGTCATAGGGCAGTACGCCTTCCGCCAGCTTGAGGCTGTTTTTCTTCAGTGCATTCTTCGTAATGTCTTCCAGATGGATATTTCCCCTGCGTTCCACATGGTAAATTTTGGTCTCTGTATATTCCGTGTCCCCGCTGCGCCATACACGCAAGTTCTTCCCTTCCGCCTGCAACGAACCCTTCATATCCATATCAGCCATCCAATATGGAAAATATACGCCGGAAATTTTTTCAATCTGCTGTTTGTTAAAAAATGCCTTTGGTACAAATTTCTTACTGTGCGCATATTCGAGAAATTTCTTGGTCGCCTGCTCCTTATCAATCGAAAACGGAATTATTTTGTGGGGCAAAAACTCCCCGGAAACCCTGCCGGAAAGTACAACCGGATTGTGACAGTAATAACAAAAAGTAGCTGCCGTCGTCTGGTCTGTCACAATCTCTGCACCGCAGCTCGGGCAACGGTACATCACGCCTTCTTCCTGCCTGTGCGCTTCCACAACTCTCTGCTCTGTATACTGCTCATTTTCCTGTTGCCAACTTGTGCCTTCTTGCTGTGGTTCATGCAGCATTTGTTCTTCCTCCGCTGCGGGCTGTAGCTGCGCAAGCTCCTCCTGCGAAAACGCAGAAGCACAGTATTCGCACTTGTACTTCTGCGTCGCCGGATGGAAGACCAGTTCACCATCACAATTCGGGCACTTATAACTAATAACTGCCATCGCTTATCTCCTTTTTTACCTACCCAATCTACTGCTTCGGCTTCCCACACTGAGAACAGAACTTACCGCTGTTCTCCTGCCCGCAGGCACAAATCCATGCTCCATTGTTTTCCGGTTTGGGCTTGCCGCATTCCGAACAGAATCTGCCGCTGTTTACCTGGCCGCAGGCACAATTCCATGTCTCCGGCTCCTGAGGCTTGGGATTGCCGCACTCTGAACAGAACTTGCCACTGTTTTCTGCACCGCAGGCACAAGTCCAGCCCTGTGAGGCGCTTTGCCCCTGCTGCACGGCGCCCATATTTGCAGGCTTTTGTCCTGCCGCGTTTGCGTTATTCTGCATTGCCGCATTTTGCTGTTGCATCGCTGCGTTTTGTTGCTGAATCGCTGCATTCTGCTGCATCTGCATTTGCTGCATATTTGCGGCGGACGCCGCACCCATAGCGGAACCCATGGCGTTCATGCCCATTCCCATGCCCATAAATCCGGCCATCGCGCCTGCGGAATTAGAGCCTGCCGCTTCCAATCCACGCGCCACATGCCCCTGCATATAACCTTCACGGACAGTTGGGTCGCTCAGCATGGCTCCCTCATTGCGCATGTTTATCAATTCTGTCGATTTCTCGTCATATGAAACGCTGGCAATACCCACGGCCTGGATTTCCATGCCGCGCATCTGCCGCCAATCCTCATCCAAGGTATCCGCCATATATTTCCCTAACTCACGCCCTTTAGAAGGCACATAGGAAATGCGGATGCCGTCCGCCGACATCTGGTTAATTGCCGATTGCAGCGCCTCAAGGAACTCCGCCATATACTGCTCATTGATATCCTCAATCTGCACCTTGCCTGCATTTCTGGGAATGGCTTCTGAGTAAAATTTGACGGGATCGGTAATCTTGATGGAATACGTCCCATGCGTGCGCAGGAACAATTCGGCATTGTAGAAATTATCAAAATAATTAATGGGATTCCTGGTGCCAAATTTAATTCCCTTGATTTCCTGTAAATTAATGTAAAATACTTTCTGCCTTGCCGGCGTTCCCCCGCCAAATTTGATGCGGCTGAAGGATTCACGAATCGTATCTTTTAATTCTCCATTAAATAAGGAAGGCAGCGCAGAATTATCTACCTTAAAATACCCCGGCTCCGCCGTGTAATCAACAATCCTGCCGCCATCCACCAGCATCATAAACTGATTGTCGTACACATGGATAACTGAACCATTGCTGACGGTACCGTCGCTGCCTTTTTTATTCTGCCCTCTGCGTGTGAGGATTCCGCTGGTAAATACCGTGCGTTCCCCCATATCGTCCGGCTCAATCACTTCCAGCCATTGATCCGCCAGCCCGCCGGAGACTGATTGCATAGCCGCTTTTATTATTCCCATAATTATCCTCCTAGAGTTTCCGAAACAGCTCCACAAAAATCATTTTTGCGGCTGTTATAAACAGTTTGATCGCTTTCAAGCTGTCGGCAAATTTACTGCGCGCCCGAAAGGCTTTTCCATTTCAAATATGCATTGATAAACAAATCAAGATTGCCATCCATCACGCTGTCCACGTTACCAGTCTCCGCATTGGTGCGGTGATCCTTTACCATGGTATACGGCTGCATAACATAGGATCGAATCTGGTTGCCCCAGCCAATCTCCGTGACTTCACCGCGGATGTCCGCCGCCTTTTTCTCATTTTCCTCCTGCTTTAAGAGATAGAGCTTCGCTTTTAACATCTGCATCGCTTTATCCTTATTCATATGCTGGGAGCGCTCATTCTGACACTGTACCACGATCCCTGTGGGAAGGTGCGTAATACGGATTGCCGAGGAAGTCTTGTTAATGTGCTGCCCGCCGGCTCCACTGGAACGGTAAGTATCAATCCGCAGCTCGTCATCCTTGATCTCAATGTCGAGGTCTTTTTCAATATCCGGCATGACATCGCAAGACGCAAAGGAAGTCTGACGCTTGCCGGCCGCATTAAACGGTGAAATCCGCACCAGGCGGTGTACACCCTTCTCAGATTTCAAATAGCCATAAGCATTCTCTCCACGCACCTCAAAAGTTATCGACTTAATGCCGGCCTCCTCGCCGTCAAGGGAATCTAATACCTCCACCGTAAAGCCTTTATCGTCTGCCCAGCGTTTGTACATGCGGTACAGCATACTGTTCCAGTCGCACGACTCCGTTCCCCCGGCTCCTGCATGGAGGGAAACAATGGCGTTTTCCTCGTCATACTCACCGGACAAAAGCGTCTTGATACGAATATTGTCAAATGTCTGTTCAAACTCTGCGAGCGCCTCCTCAATTTCCGGGATAAGCGAAGCGTCATTCTCCTCGTAGCCCATTTCCAGAAGCGTCTCGATATCATCATACTGTCCTTCCAGATGCTGATATGTCTCGATATCATCCTTGAGGCTCTTGAGTTCTTTCATTTTCGCCTGGGAAACTTCTGTGTCATCCCAAAAATCGGGCGCTTCCATCTCACGCTCTAATTCCTGGACACGCTGTTCTTTATTCGCTAAGTTAAAGTGAATCCCTCACTTCCACTAACGGTTCTTTGTATGTGTTCAAGGTCGTCTTGAACTGGTCTAATTCAACCATCGTGTCACCTCTTTCTATTTTAAAATAAAAATCATACTGCCACTTGAAAAATCAGGCTAGGTAGTCTATAATCAGTGTAGAAAGTAATGGAGATATTCTAGCGTCCCCATTACCCCAAACAGAAACTTGATGCATTAACAACATGTTACTACAGAGCAGGCTATCTTCTATTGGTGGTAGAGGATAGCTTTTTTCTGCTTATTTATGGTCATTGCGATTGTCTATAAAAGGGCAATCACGGAACTATCCCCTACTATCTACACTGATTACCGACATTCTACCACATTCATTAGAAGAAAACAATTCCATCTTTGACAACAGAACAAATATTCTGTATTATATATTTGTTCTACCAAAAATGAAAGGATAAAACCATTATGAATACATGGATCAAAGAACAACTGGAACTCCAAAGAGAACCGCAATTCCAAAAATTTACCGCCAGTCTCTTACCGGGTATAGAGGATATTTTGGGCGTACGCCTGCCCACTTTACGGAAAATGGCACAGCAGCTCGCCAAAGGAGACTGGCAAACATACCTGCAATCAGCCTGCGACGACAGCTTTGAGGAGATCATGCTTCAAGGCATGGTTCTAGGGTATGCCAAAGGAGATTTACAGGTGAAAGAGCCTTTTTTGCGCGCGTTTCTACCAAAAATAAATAACTGGTCCGTCTGTGACAGCACATGTTCCACGCTCAAACTGGCAAAAACACAGCCGGAACCTTTCTGGGATTTCCTGTTGGAATATCTGCACAGCTCACAGGAATACGACGTCCGTTTTGCGTTAGTGCAGATGCTGGATTATTATGTAAATGAAGATTATCTTGCGCGGGTATTAGAAGCAATAGACAGCGTAAATTTGCCATTCTATTATGTGCAGATGGCGCAGGCTTGGGCAGTTTCTATCTGTTACCGGGAATTTCCGAAAGAAACGCTGCCATTCTTAAAGGAAAATCATCTGGACGACTTTACCCACAATAAAGCTTTACAGAAAATTACGGAATCGCTGAAAGTGCCAAAAAAAGCAAAAGCATACATACGGACATTGAAGCGGAATTCGGATTGAATAAAACTTTACACTTTGATTATAGATTGATACAATTATATTAGACATAAGCAACCACGTTTTCGGAAAGTAGGTGATAATATGCCAAACAATGCAAAAATTATAGAACGTGCCTTAAACGATTTTCAGAAAGTCCAAGCCCATATGCTGGCTGCTAAAAGAGAAAATGCTACTGAAACATACGCAGGATTAAAAGATGATTATATCTCAATTAAAGTTCTTTTGACAAGTTTAGGCGTCACTCTTACTGAAATTGACAAAATAAAAGAATAAAAAAAGTGTAGTGTGTTATACGCTCTGTCGGCAGCAAACAGGGCGTATATGAAAGCCCCCGTCCCTCGTCCTCCGTCCCCGGCCTATGGGACAAAAAGTTCCAAAGCTCTGGACACTGTGACCAGATGTGTGGCCACACTCGTTCATTTCAGGGCAGTTCTTCTCCCAAAATTGAAATGGGAATTTTTCGTCCTGGATCTCTCCATAAATATCATTTTTTTGCCAGCCCAGTCAAGTTTATTTTTTACCGCACTTATCTTTTCGTAAGGAAAACGGCTTTATTTTTCATGTCAACTTCAAATGCCGTTTCGGATATACGAATAAATTCAGTTCCTACTGGGGCAGTCATATATTTATAAATATCCCTGTCCAGTTCATGACACACTTTGCCAAGCGACATCAACACAATGTTTTTCACATCTGAATTATAGTGTTCGTCTTCATTTCCTGCAAAAAATGTCCATCCGCTGTCTGCCGGATTGTTTGGCTCACGTCTGTACATAAAGCCGACTTTCCAGCCTTCCTCTACAATTCTCCTGGAAACAAGTGCGCCTTGATTCATGAGTGTGCGTATTTTTTTGATTTCATCATACCGATTTTCATGATTCAAAAAATTATTCCTCATTTCGTCGCTGACAAGTGTATCAGTGCAAAGACTTTCAATATTTGCGTTCCATTTGCCGCTGTCCTCTGCCTGATTCCTTAAAAGCACAGCCAAATCCAACAATCCTTCCTCTCCGCACTCAATATGAGTGCGCACTTCTTTGCACATATTCTTTCCGGCATTGTCATAAACAAACACCTGCACCACTCCATCTCGATAAAGCAGAAGCTTTACAGCGCCCATTTTGGCTTCATCATCATAGAACATCATAAAAGGCGGCAGCTTACCATTGACGTACCATTCAAATTCGGTTCCATCCTTGCTATTCATAAAATAGACCGCCCCGTTTTCTTCCAAATCACTCGATTTTACCTGCGACAAATACTGTTCCTTGTTCTGTTCCATAATGCTTTTAATTTCATCTAAAATCGCATTCATAACATATCCCTTTGTTTCACATTGTCCATTGTAATTTATCTAATCCCCAAATTCCGATTTGTTGCCCTATTACTTCCGTCCCCGCTGTGGATTTCGATTTTTCAACAAGTCCGATTTCTCCGCTATCTTTTTCAGCCACTTTACTTCCTCCTCTAACAGCTTCTTCAAATTCAATTTCAGTCGCTTACAGAATCGTAAACATCGCATAACAAATCTGATAAATCGCTGTTCTCCCGTAGTAGTTTAATGAAATCCATTCACATAGTACTTCCCATTCAAAACCGGATCTGTCACTTTGTCCATCCCATTATACCACAAATCCGAGAACGTGGAAATAGGGAGATTTTCAACCGGATTTCCTACCTCTTGGATATACGGCACAGACCGTCAAAAAAGTGTAGACTCGGGATAGTTCATCGATGGACAAGCACCTTGAAAACAGAACAAGCCAAAGAAAACGTAGGGACGCCCAACCGGGGCAAATACTGCCCGGACTGCGCCGCCAGGGTTCACAGGCGGCAGAAAGCGGTCAACACCCTGCGGGGCTTTAAGATAGGACTTTCTTAAAGTCAAAATCTTTCATGGCCAATTATAGACATTATAACAGAATAATGACTGTAATGCCTTTTTAAACAACAAGAACATTCCGCCAAATGGACAGCTTCTGTAGGAATCATCATAAAAAACATACGGACATTAGATTGATATGCTGCCGTTTCCCTCTGAATCCAACTGTATCTTCTGATGTGGAAACACTCTGCTTCCCCCATCAACCCGCAGTACATATTTATCTTCTTTCCATTGCTGAATTTTTTTAACTACATCTCTATTGTTGCTTGCTCTCAGAGCAATCAAAGATTGATTTCCTGTGAGCTTATCATGACGGAAACCGGAATACAAATAGATGTGACGCACCTCTAGTCCCAGAAATCCGGCAATCGCACGCGCATTGTAAATGCCCATTGTAAACTGCCATTGGGATTTACCGATTGCAGACGTATCTATTGTCTTTTTGAACTCCATTATATGCAGATCCCATGTTTCGCTTTCTTGATCCAGCTTAAATAAAAACTTATCCGCACATGCGTTAGTCCCCTTTTTCTGCCCATCTAAATAGGGTAATACATGCTCCTCCAGCGAAGGAAAGATTAAGAGTTCATTTTGCGCCATACAGATAAGATTTACCTTACCGTCTTGTTTCTTTTCTTTTAATTCCGTGTGTTCTTTCTCTGTAAAAGCTCGTTAGAGAACATATCAAAGAAACGCCCTCATATCCGAGGATACAAGAGCGTTATCATTTCTGTTATGAGCAAAGGTATTTCTTCATCTGTGCTTTTATCTTTTCCTTTGCACGGATAATGGATTGACCTACCGACGAAGCGGTACAATGCTCCATAGCGGCGATTTCATAGTAGTTATAGTCATACTCATAATAGAGCAGGAAACGCCGCCTTTGTATCTCTGGCAAGGCGGCAATAGTACGGTTGAGCAGTTCAAAGCGTTCCTGCTCAATAATAAGTTCCTCTATGCTCTTAGGCAGTCTTAAAGCCCGCCTGTTCAGCGTTTCATCATAAACCTCCGAAAACTCCCTGTGCCGTTCGTCCCATTGGAGTAGATTTCTGTTTCTGCGTTCCATCTGCCGAAACTCAATAAAGAGTTTTTCGGATACCTCCAATTCGTGATAGCTACCTTGTCCGTCCTTAAAGCTGATGAAATATCTTGTGCCGCTTTCCGCCGTTTCCTCCCGAAGCGTATATGTCTTAACTCGGTATGCCATTATGCCTTTCCTCCTGCGAAAAAATAGGGCGAGAGGTTTTGACCTCTCACCCCATAGCCCACAGGAAGATATAAATTTCCCTTTATCCCTTAAATTGTATTAGCTTGTTTCTCAGCCTTTCTATCCGCTTGTAAATAGATTTTACGGACTGTCCTGTGATTGACGAGATTTCCTTTTTGGAATAGCCCTGCATTTTCAGCAGGACGATTTGCAGGGTACGCTTGTCCACCGTAAGCAATGCCCGATACAGATTTTCATTTTCAATTTCGTCCAACAAATCCGCAACTGTCTTTACATCTGCAATAGGCTCTACCTCTGCCATTCCCTCAAGGTATTCTCCGAAATCGCTTGTCCAACGGTAAAACCGTCTGTTGGAATTAAATTCTACTCGGTCATAAGTACGGATTTCCTCAATGGTGCTTTCGTCAATGCCGCATTTCCGTAAAGTCGTTTCCTCTGCTTCTTTCCAGATACGCCACTTGCGTTCTTCCCGTCCGTGGTTATATGCCATTCTAATTTCCTCCAATCTGAATTTTGAAAATCGTTAAAATTCAGATGGAGAGGGCGGAGAACGGCAGCCAACGCCGCAAATAGGCTTTTTACAGCGTTTTGCAAAAAGCGACATAAGAAAAACCGCAAGGGCTGTCATACCCTTGCGGCTCATAGCGATAATATTTCTTTTATGTAGAGATTTGACTTCTGCTTGTGGTGTAAAAAGCCCCCATACAGTAACGAGGATTTTTTTAACAGGTTATCCGTCCATCCTCGGTATGGTATATGTATATAGAAGCTGTTGCACACAGGCAATAAAAATCCCTCCAAACTTCAAAAAGCGAAGTCGGAGAGTATTCAAAGCATAGCAAATCAGCCCACCGAAACATCGTTTTTTTATTTGGTGGACTTGTCCTACCTGTGCTGTATAAAAGAAAGAGCAGAACCGACAAACTGTGATTATGGTATGCTCCCCTTATAGTAGACAGATAAAATAATAAAACTGTCATTA
>CAJUTD010000082.1 GCA_910589635.1 uncultured Lachnospiraceae bacterium
GATAATTTTTGTGCATTCTGTCTTTGCCGCATGAGCGGCAAGACCTTTTGAACGAGTAAATATCTTAGTGCGACAGCCCTTTGGAACGAATCTATAGCTTTGCCTCATGATTTGCAAATTTTGTTAGTACAGAAGCTTTTTTACCTAATTATCGTTTATTTTTAAGCGCAGCCTCCACAAATCCTTTAAACAGCGGGTGGGGACGATTTGGCCTGGATTTGAGTTCCGGGTGTGCCTGGGTAGCGACAAACCAGGGATGGGCGATTAACTCTATCATCTCCACAATCCGGTTATCGGGTGACAGGCCGCAGAGCTTCATGCCGTGTTCGGTGAGCACGGAACGGTAGTCATTGTTGACTTCGTAACGGTGGCGGTGTCTTTCGTGGATTGTGCTCTCTCCATAAACCTGGTACGCCTTAGAGGATGTGTCCAGGACACAGGGGTAAGAGCCGAGGCGAAGTGTTCCGCCAATATCTTCCACGCCGCTTTGATCGGGCATCAGAGCGATTACAGGATGCGTGGTGTTGGGGTCAAGTTCGATGCTGTGCGCATCGTGAAAACCGCAAAGATTTCTGGCACATTCAATAATTGCCACCTGCATGCCCAGACATAATCCAAGATAAGGAATTTTCTGTTCACGTGCATACCGGGCGGCGGCAATCATACCCTCCACACCGCGGTCGCCAAAACCGCCGGGAACAAGGATTCCCTGGACTTCTCCGAGAATTTCATCTACATTTTCATTATTTAACAATTCAGAATCGACCCATTTAATGTTGACGGTTGCGCGTTCGGCAATGCCGCCGTGTTTCAGGGCTTCTACAACAGAGATGTAGGCGTCGTGCAGCGCCGTGTATTTGCCAACTAACGCGACGGTTACTTCTTTGTCAGGATAGCGGAGCGCATCTACCATGTCAATCCAATCGGTGAGATCGGGTTCCGGGCAGTCCAGATGGAGGCATTCACAAGCTACCTGCGCCAAGTTTTCTTTCTCCATGGCAAGCGGCGCCTCATACAGATATTCTACATCGAGGTTTTGCAGGACACGGCTGCATGGAACATTACAGAATAAGGCAATTTTGTCTTTGATTCCCTGGTCTAGAGGATGCTCGGAGCGGCATACAATAATATCAGGCTGTATACCCATGCCTTGCAGTTCCTTGACGCTTGCCTGCGTTGGTTTGGTTTTCATCTCTCCGGAAGCGTTGATATAGGGAATCAGCGTCACATGGATTAAAATGGCGTTCTCGTGTCCGACTTCATGTTGGAACTGCCGAATAGATTCCAAAAACGGCTGGCTTTCCATGTCACCCACCGTACCGCCGACTTCAATAATAGCAATATGGGTATCTTCCGTGGTAAAGTTCCGGTAAAAGCGGCTCTTAATCTCGTTGGTGATATGGGGAATAACCTGCACCGTTCCGCCGCCGTAATCGCCGCGCCGTTCCTTTTGCAGAACTGACCAGTATACTTTTCCTGTTGTGACGTTAGAATTTTTGCCTAAATTTTCATCAATAAAACGCTCATAATGTCCTAAATCCAAATCTGTCTCTGCCCCGTCATCCGTGACGAAAACTTCTCCATGCTGGATAGGGTTCATCGTTCCGGGATCAATGTTGATGTAGGGGTCAAATTTCTGCATGGTGACCTTATATCCGCGCGCTTTCAGTAGGCGTCCGAGGGAAGCGGCAGTAATGCCTTTTCCGAGTCCGGAAACGACACCGCCAGTGACAAAGACGTATTTTACGGGCATAGGTAGTCCTCCTTAAATTAGCTAAAGTATATTAGTATATTCGTAATTAATACATTATACAACCTGGGCCGCAAGAAATCTAGGACTTTCTCAAAAAAATTCATAAAAAGTTTAGGAAAGAAATATTGATTTTCAAAGGAATTGCACATATAATAAAAAGAGTATCGCGCGAACAGAACGTTGCGGTATTCAGGAGGAAATCAATGGAGAACAAAGGAAGTAACAATAACAACAATGGCAAAAAAAATGGAGGCGGGAATAACAAAAACGGCATGACGATCATGGTGTTTATTCTTGCAGCATTGCTGGTGCTGTTTCTCACAAGCCTGTTAAATAGCTGTGCCAGAAACGCTACTAATAAAGAAGTCTCCTATTCGGAATTTATCAATATGGTGGAAAGTGACAAGGTAGAGGAAGTAAAATTTACCTCTAACAGGATTAAGATTTTACCGAAAAGTGAGAATAAATTATACCGCATCACTTATTATACCGCGGAGCTCAAAGATGAATCACTGCTACCGCTTTTAAAGAAGCATAATGTTAAGTTTGGCGGAACGGTGGAAGATATGGCTTCTGCTATTTTGTGGAACATGGCAAGTTATGTTCTGCCGCTGGTTTTGGTGTGGGTTATCTTATATTTTCTCATTTTCCGCAAAATAGGTGGCGGAGGAGTCATGGGAGTCGGCAAGACGACAGCCAAAGTTTATGTAGAGAAATCTACCGGCGTAACTTTTAAAGATGTTGCGGGTCAGGATGAAGCCAAGGAATCTTTACAGGAAGTAGTGGATTTCCTGCACAACCCTAAGAAATATACAGATATTGGGGCGAAGCTTCCCAAAGGTGCGCTGTTAGTTGGACCTCCCGGAACCGGTAAGACATTGCTTGCCAAGGCCGTTGCTGGTGAGGCAAATGTACCGTTTTTTTCATTGGCGGGCTCTGATTTTGTGGAGATGTTTGTCGGAGTGGGCGCTTCCCGCGTGCGTGATTTGTTCAAGGAGGCGCAGAAACAGGCGCCCTGCATTATTTTTATAGATGAGATTGACGCTATCGGTAAGAGCCGCGATACCAGGTATGGCGGCAATGATGAGCGTGAGCAGACGTTAAATCAGCTGCTGGCGGAGATGGATGGTTTTGATACCTCTAAGGGATTGCTGATTTTGGCAGCTACCAACCGCCCGGAAGTATTGGACAAGGCATTGCTGCGTCCGGGGAGGTTTGACAGAAGGATTATAGTAGATAAGCCGGACCTCAAGGGACGTGTGGAGACTTTGAAAGTACATGCTAAGAATGTGCTCATGGATGACAGCGTGGATCTTGATGCCATAGCGCTTGCCACATCCGGTGCAGTGGGGTCGGACCTTGCCAATATGATTAATGAAGCGGCTATCAATGCAGTGAAACACGGCAGGAAACATGTGAATCAGGAAGATCTTTTTGAATCTGTGGAGGTAGTTATTGCAGGAAAAGAGAAAAAAGACCGCATTATGGGGCCAAAAGAGAAGAAGATGGTGGCATACCATGAGGTTGGGCATGCGTTGGTGACGGCTTTGCAGAAAGATACCGAGCCGGTACAGAAGATTACTATTGTGCCGCGTACCATGGGAGCATTGGGCTATACCATGCAGGTGCCGGAAGAAGAGAAGTACTTAATGACAAAGAACGAGCTTGTTGCGCGTCTCATTACCTATATGGGCGGGCGTGCCGCTGAGGAGATTGTATTTGATTCTGTGACGACAGGGGCCTCCAATGACATTGAACAGGCCACGAAAATGGCGCGGGCGATGGTAACGCAGTATGGCATGTCGGAGCGGTTCGGATTGATGGGGCTTGTGACCATTGAGGATAAGTACCTGGAAGGCAGGGCAAGCCTTAATTGCGGCGAAGAGACAGCAGCCCAGATAGATCAGGAAGTCATGAAGATTTTAAAAGACAGCTACGATGAGGCTGTACGCCTATTGCAGGAAAATAGAGATATACTCAATGAGATTTCCGAATACCTTTACGAACATGAGACGATTACAGGTAAGGAATTCATGAAGATTTTCCGTCAGTTAAAGGGTATACCGGATGAGACGCCGGAGAATACCGAGACAGAGGAAATGCATCAGGAGGATTTGGAGGAAGATTATCTGGAGGTAAACACGTTGGAAGAGCCTTTGCCGGAAGAATTCATGTATGGGCGCGGCTTCCAAGAAGAGAAGGATATACAGATTATTTCACTGGATAAAGCGGATGCCAAGGAAGGAAATGCGCAAGAAGAAGATGCTCGCCCGTCCTGGGAAGGTTATCATAATACCACGGACCAAGCTGCTACAGCGTGGGAAGGCTATCATCATACAACAAGCCAGGATGAAATAGCCTGGGAAGGATACAATAATACAGAGAATCAAGAGGAAACATCCTGGGCAGACAATGATAATGTAACAGCTCAAGGGGAAACATCTTGGGCAAATAATGATAATATGGCAACCCAAGAGGAAACATCCTGGGCAGACAATGATAATGTAACAGCTCAAGGGGAAACATCCTGGGCAGATAATGATAATATGGCAACCCAAGAGGAAACATCCTGGGCAGACAGTGACAATATAATATCCTTCAAAGAAATATCCCGGGAAGGCCACGATAGCATAACAATCCAGGAGGCGGTAAGCACAGAGGAAGGAAATATCCCGGAGGCAGGAGAGCAAATAATTTTTTTACAGGCTGTCAACAGCGCTTCCGAAGCAGACACAGATGTAGCAGGGGAAGACATTGAAGCAGAATCATCGATGGCGTTTATGGAGGAAGTTGAAGTAGAGCCGGCGGAAGAGGTGCAGGTTCCGTCAGCATTGGAAGCATTGGAAAAATTGAAGAAAATGCGGACAGAGCAGGCAGAGGACACTGTAGAGGAAGAGCCGGAACTGGAAGATACAGAACCTGAGAAGATGGAAGAAGAACCGGAGGAGGAAGAGCAGGAAGACTATCTGGACAAATTATTAAAGGGAATGAAATAATGTTCGATATTCAGGAAGAATTGAAAAAACTCCCGCAGAAACCGGGAGTGTACATCATGCATGATGCGAAGGATGCGATTATCTATATTGGTAAGGCAATCAGTCTCAGGAACCGTGTGCGCCAGTATTTTCGTCCCAGCCACAATGAGGGTTTGAAAAAGGAGCAGATGGTTCGTCAGATTGCAAGGTTTGAATACATTATCACGGATTCTGAGCTGGAGGCATTGATTTTGGAATGCAACTTGATTAAGGAGCACAGGCCGAAATATAATACGATGCTGCGGGATGATAAATCATACCCCTATATTAGAGTGACGCTGGGAGAGGATTTTCCCAGAGTCCTCTTTTCACGTCAGATGAAAAAAGACAAATCACGGTATTTTGGCCCCTATACCAGCGGAGGGGCAGTTAAGGACACGATTGATCTGATTGGCAAACTCTATTCCCTCAAGACATGCAACAGGGTCCTGCCCAGGGATGTCGGGAAAGAACGTCCCTGCCTGAATTACCATATCCATCAATGTATGGCTCCCTGCCAGGGAAAGGTTAGCCGAGAGGAATACCGCAAACAGATTGATAAGGTGATAGAATTTCTCAATGGAAATTACCAGCCGATCTTAAAAGAACTGGAAGAAAAAATGCAGGCGGCTTCCGAGGACATGAATTTTGAGAAAGCCATCGAATACCGTGAGTTGATAAAGGCGGTTAAGCAGATTGCTCAGAAGCAGAAGATTACCAGTTCGGACGGTGAAGACAAAGATATCATAGCCATGGCGGCAGATGAAGAAGATGCCGTAGTGCAGGTATTTTTTATCCGGGATGGAAAGCTGATAGGAAGAGATCACTTTCATGTGAATGTGGGCAGTGAAGATACCAGACCTCAGATTCTTGCCACATTTTTAAAGCAGTTTTATGCGGGTACGCCGTTTATACCACGGGAAGTTATGCTCCAGGAGGAGATAGCGGAAGCGGATATTATTGCTGAATGGCTGGGCAAAAAGCGCGGGCAGAAAGTCTATATCCGTGTACCCAAGAAAGGAACGAAGGAGAAATTAGTTGAACTTGCGGCGCAGAATGCCCATATGGTACTGTCTCAGGATAAAGAGAAACTCAAGCGCGAGGAAGGAAGGACGATTGGGGCGTTAAAGGAGATTGGCAATCTGATTGGACTTAAAGATTTGAAACGTGTGGAGGCATATGATATTTCCAATATCAGCGGTTTTGAGTCAGTGGGTTCCATGGTAGTGTATGAGAAAGGGAAGCCCAAACGCAGTGATTACCGTAAATTCAAGTTGCGTACAGTCACCGGCCCGGACGACTACGGTTCCATGTATGAGGTTTTGACGAGACGTTTTTCTCATGGAATGCGGGAGCAGGAGGAATTAAAGGAGCTGAAGATGGAGAATGATTATGGCAGCTTTACGCGTTTCCCGGATTTAATTATGATGGATGGTGGTAAGGGTCAGGTCAACGTGGCTCTGCGGGTACTAGATGAACTTGGGTTACATATTCCGGTGTGCGGGATGGTAAAAGATGATAATCATAGGACGCGTGGGTTATACTACCATAACAGGGAGATTCCCATTGACCGTCACAGTGAAGGGTTTAAACTGATTACGCGCATCCAGGATGAGGCGCACCGCTTTGCCATCGAATATCACCGCTCCCTGCGCAGCAAAGAACAAGTGCATTCTGTGCTTGACGATATTCCGGGCATTGGCGCGACCAGGCGTAAATCGTTGATGAAAGCATTTCAATCACTGGATGCGATTCGTGAGGCGGATGTGGAGACACTGGCGGCCCTGCCTGCCATGAATCAGCAGTCGGCAAGGTCGGTTTATGAATTTTTCCATAGCCCGGCTGTTGATGGCGGCG
The DNA here is from genome assembly GCA_910589635.1 of uncultured Lachnospiraceae bacterium. Classification (GTDB taxonomy): domain Bacteria; phylum Bacillota; class Clostridia; order Lachnospirales; family Lachnospiraceae; genus Petralouisia. Next base: position 6,625 of record CAJUTD010000082.1, read on the forward strand.
ACGTAGTATGATAAGATGTATCTAACAATTCAGAATCCCAGTGTATGACAGCGTAGCTGGCATGTCTGTGAATGGGATTATGAATATATTATCAGCGTTATTTGGAAGAAGTGAATTATTCCCCCTAAGCCAGAGAAAGGAAGATGCAGATGTATAATGGAAATGGTGTAAGTGTAAGTAAGATAGTGGAAAAAATGGACTTAAAAGTTTTGAATCCCGAAGTTGATATCAAGAAACGTAAAGTAACTACGGCAGAGGTAAACCGTCCGGCGTTGCAGTTGGCAGGTTATTTTGATTATTTTGAGAAGAGCAGGGTTGAGATTGTCGGCATGGTGGAATATACCTATATGCAGAAACTGGAAGAGGAAGAGAAGCTTGATATTTATAAGAAATTTTTTGCCCACAACGTGCCTTGTGTGATTTTTAGCAGAAATTTACAGCCCGATGAGGATTTAATGCGGATAGCCACGGAGTATAATACGCCGGTGTTATCCACAGACTATGGAACGTCTGAATTTATGGCGGAGCTGATTTACTATCTGGGCGAGGAACTTGCACCCTGCATTTCCATCCATGGCGTATTGGTGGATGTATACGGTGAAGGCCTTTTGATTATGGGGGAGAGTGGTATCGGTAAGAGTGAGGCGGCTCTTGAGCTGATTCGCCGCGGCCACCGCCTTGTCAGTGATGACGTAGTGGAAATCAGCAAGATTAACGAGCACACCTTGGTGGGAACAGCGCCGGATGTCACCAGATATTTCATTGAGCTCAGAGGCGTCGGCATTATTGACGTGAAAACGTTGTTTGGCGTAGAGTGCGTAAAAGAGAAACAGAACATTGACCTGGTAATTAAGCTTCAGGATTGGAAGAAGGAAAATGAGTATGACCGTCTGGGTCTTGATGAGGAGTATACGGAATTTCTGGGCAACAAGGTGGTATGCCACTCCCTTCCAATACGCCCGGGCCGAAATCTTGCCGTAATCTGTGAGTCTGCGGCAGTAAACCACAGACAGAAAAAAATGGGATATAACGCAGCGCAGGAGCTGTACCGCCGTGTGCAGGCGAATCTCCAAAAAGGTTCAGAAGAAGATGATGAAAGTGAAGAGAATGATTAAAAACCAGGAGGGGTTGCACAATAATGGAAAGAAAAAACGCATGGAAGAAATACCCGAAGGGAAAACGCGAAGCTGTTTTTGCCTTTGCGGAGGAGTATAAAAAATTCATTTCTGACTGTAAAACGGAACGGGAATGCGTCACAGAACTAATTGCTCAGGCTAACAAGGCCGGATTCGAGGATTTAGAGAAGATAGTTGCCGAGGGGCGCACGCTCAAGGCCGGGGATAAATTATATGCTAAGAACATGGATAAGACGCTGGCGCTTTTTGTAATTGGCAGGCAGCCACTTGACGCAGGCATGAACATTTTGGGTGCGCATATTGATTCCCCAAGGCTTGATTTGAAACAAGTGCCGCTCTATGAAGATACAGAAATGGCGCTTTTTGATACCCACTATTATGGCGGTGTGAAGAAGTATCAGTGGGTGACGTTGCCCTTGGCGCTGCACGGCGTGGTTGTGAAAAAAGATGGAACGAAGGTGACTGTTAATATCGGAGAGAAAGAGGACGACCCAGTATTTGGCATCAGCGACCTTCTAATCCACCTAGCCTCAGAGCAGATGGATAAGAAAGCTGCCAAGGTGATTGAAGGAGAAAACCTGGACGTCCTGGTGGGCAGCATTCCCTTTGAAAATGAGGATGACAAGGAAAAAGCCAAGGATGCGGTGAAAACGAATGTACTGAATATCTTGAAGGAACAATATGATATAGAAGAAGAGGATTTCCTCTCGGCAGAAATTGAAGTAGTGCCGGCGGGCAAGGCCAGAGATTATGGGTTTGACCGCAGTATGGTTATGGGCTATGGGCATGACGACAGAGTATGCGCATATCCTTCTTTTGCGGCTCTTCTGGAAGCTGATGTCTGTGAGAAGACGACCGTATGCCTTTTGGTGGACAAAGAGGAAATTGGCAGTGTAGGCGCAACTGGAATGCAGTCCCGGTTTTTCCTCTATGTGGCAGCGGAGATTATGGAAGCGATGGGCGGCTATAATCAGGTCAAGTTTAACCGCGCCATGACAAATTCCAAGGTGTTATCCTCGGACGTAAGCGCGGCGTATGATCCACTGTATGCGTCTGTGACAGAGAAGAAGAATGGCGCGTATTTTGGCAATGGACTGGTATTTAACAAGTATACCGGTTCCAGGGGCAAGAGCGGTTCTAATGATGCAAACCCTGAATATATGGCAGAATTGCGCAGGATAATGGACGACAATGGCGTGTCTTTTCAGACCTCTGAGCTTGGTAAGGTAGATCAGGGCGGCGGCGGCACGATTGCATATATTCTTGCCAACTATAATATGTCGGTGATTGACAGCGGTGTGGCCGTGCTGAACATGCATGCTCCGTGGGAGATTATCAGTAAAGTGGATCTCTATGAAGCAAAATTGGGATACACTGCGTTTTTGAAAGAGGCATAATGTAAATGATATATTGATGAGACAAAATGGAAGAACACGGTGTTTTGAAAGAGGCATAATGTGAGTGATATATTTTGGAGACAGTTACAGGAGATAACCGGGAATGGTAAGTGCTCCCGGCAGGAGAATATGAGCAAGCATACGACATTCCGTGTGGGCGGGCCAGCAGAGTATTATGCCTGTCCTGGCCGGGCACGGGTGGCAGAAATTATTTCCCTGTGCCGTACGCACGAAGTTCCCTGGATGGTAATTGGAAATGGAAGCAATCTGCTGGTGGGGGATAAAGGAATACCTGGTTTGGTAATTGAGCTGGGGAAAGATTTCGCACAGGTTGTTGTGGAGGGCAGCGAGGTTTGGGCACAGGCCGGAGCGCTGCTTTCTGTGGCGGCGAGGAAAGCTGCGGATGCTGCGCTTACCGGGATGGAGTTTGCTTCTGGCATTCCCGGCAGTGTAGGCGGAGCTGTCGTTATGAATGCTGGGGCATATGGCGGCGAGATGAAGCAGATTGTAAAAAAGGCAACTGTGCTCACTGTGGAGGGAATAGAAAAGGAGCTCTCACCGGAGGAACTTGATTTTGGCTACCGCCACAGTAGTATTGCGGGAATGCAGGCGATTGTGCTGGAAGCGGTGTTTGCATTGGAGAAAGGAGAGCCAGCGGCTATTGAGGAGCAAATGTCAAAACTGCGTAGCCAGCGGAGTGAGAAACAGCCGTTGGAGTACCCGAGCGCCGGCAGCACATTTAAACGCCCAGAGGGCTATTTTGCCGGTAAGCTGATTCAAGATGCCGGACTTAGGGGATACCGGGTGGGCGATGCCCAGGTGTCGGAGAAACATTGCGGGTTCGTTATTAACCGCGGAGAAGCGACGGCAGCACAAATTCGCCGGCTGATCTGTGATGTGCAAGATAAGGTTGCAGAGCAATTTGGCGTGAGGCTGGAAACGGAAGTGCGCTTTGTAGGGGAATTTTAAGAGGCGGAAGACCAATGCGAAGCATTTAAGCAATGTCTTCCGCCGAGCTGGCAGGTGACGCAGAGCGTCGCGTGCCAATACCTAATTGAAGAAAAGGAGGGCGGCGAATGAAGTTTATAATATTGACAGGAATGTCTGGAGCAGGGAAGAGTACAGCGTTAAAAATGATGGAAGACATAGGATATTTTTGCGTGGACAATCTGCCGATTGCGCTGATTGAGAAATTTGCGGAGCTTGCCGACCTTCAGGATGCGGAATTGCAGAAGGTAGCTGTGGGGGTGGATATCCGCAGCGGCCAGACCTTGGAGGAGCTACAGGATGTGCTGGACAGGCTGAAACAGAAAGGCGAGCGTTTCGACATCCTTTTTCTCGATTCTCAGGATGAAGTTCTCGTAAAGCGGTACAAGGAGACAAGAAGAACTCACCCGCTTGCCGGCAGTGAGCGAGTAGATAAAGGTATACAGGAAGAGCGTCGTCGTCTGGAATTTTTACGCAAGCAGGCAAGCTATATTATAGATACGAGCAACATGCTCACAAGGGAATTGAAGGCGGAGCTTGAAAAGATTTTTGTGCGCAATCAGGATTACAAGAATCTTTTTATAACGATAGTGTCATTTGGATTTAAATATGGGATTCCTACAGACTGTGATTTAGTGTTTGACGTGCGCTTCCTCCCCAATCCCTTTTATGTGGAAGGGCTGCGAAGCAAGACCGGAAATGACCGCGAAATTCGCGAGTATGTGATGCAGTTCCCTGAAGCAGGGCAGTTTTTACATAAGCTGGAAGACCTTGTGAAGTTTTTAATTCCCAATTATATTGTCGAAGGGAAAACACAGCTTGTAATCGGCGTGGGTTGTACCGGCGGAAAACACCGTTCTGTGACGCTGGCAAACGCCTTGTATGAGCGTCTGGCGGACAGGGAAGGTTATGGCATTAAAATAGAGCATAGGGATATCCAAAAAGATCATCGTTTGACCTAAGGAGGGACCAACTGACCTAAGGAGGGACCCGCGAAGTGGGAGGATGCCTTAGGTCTCGTAGTGGAGCCAAGGAAGTAAACTGAAGCTAGGAGGATGCCTTAGGTCTCTAAGAACAGCCAAGGAAGTAAACTGAGAACTTTATGGCATGAGGAGGAACCAAAACATGTCATTTTCAGGAGAAGTGAAAGAAGAATTATCGCGGCAGTTTCCTAAGGGCCGGCATTGCCAGATTGCAGAAATTGCAGCTATATTGAGCTTTGTGGGAAAGTTAGAGGAGATGCAGGGCAGTAAAGCGCTGCGTGTCTACACAGAAAATCTCTCTCTTGCCCGCAAGTATTTTATTCTAATGAGAAAAACTTTTCATGCAAATGTGAGTATTGCGGTAAGGCAGAACGTTTATCTGCACAAGAGCAGGATTTTTGTTATCTCGCTCACGATGCCAGAAGAAATACGGAAGGTACTGCTGGCCGTGAAGTGGCAGAATGAAAAGGGGGAAGATATTCGTTCTGCGGGCCTTGCAAATCGTCTTCTTCTACAAAATACATGTTGCCGACGGTCTTTTATTCGCGGGGCATTTTTAAGCGCAGGCTCTATGAGCGATCCCGAGAAATCCTATCATTTGGAAGTCGTATGTAGCGTGCAGGCCAAAGCGGGACAATTGCAGGAAATTATCAATAGCTTTGGCATGGACGCCAAGATTGTCCAACGCAAAAAGAGCTATGTCGTGTACCTGAAAGAGGGTTCACAGATTGTCGATATGCTTAACATTATGGAAGCTCATGTGGCGTTGATGAGTTTGGAAAATGTGCGCATTCTCAAAGAGATGCGCAACTCCGTCAACCGTCAGGTCAACTGTGAGACGGCAAATATTAATAAGACTGTGAGCGCCGCTGTCAAGCAGGTGGAAGACATCAATTACATTAAGTCTGTACGGGGACTGGAGAGTTTATCAGACAATTTGCGGGAAATTGCGCTGCTTCGTTTGGAATATCCAGAAGCGGCGTTAAAGGAACTCGGTACATATTTAGAGCCTCCGGTGGGGAAGTCCGGGGTCAATCATAGGCTGCGGAAATTGTGTGAAATAGCGGAGGACTTGAGGCAATCGGGAAAGGGGTGATTCATCATACGCAGGAAAAAACTCTTATTTGTGTTTAACCCTTTTTCAGGGAAAGGATTGATAAAGAACCATTTATTAGAGATTGTGGATCAGTTTGTCAAAAATGGATATGAGGTAACTATCCATCCGACGCAGCGCCCTCAGGATGCATTGGAGCAGGTGGAAAAACGTGCGGGAAAATACAGCCTGGTTGTGTGCAGCGGCGGGGATGGCACTTTAGATGAAGTGGTGAGTGGGATGATGCGCCTGGACAAGAAAGTTCCAATAGGTTACATTCCTTCCGGGAGCACAAATGATTTTGCGTCTTCGCTGAAAATTCCCAAAAGCATGGGAAAAGCAGCTGAACTTGCTGTGAGCGGCGTGCCGTTTGCATGTGATGTCGGCAATTTTAACGAAAAATATTTTGTCTATATCGCAGCGTTTGGACTTTTTACAGACGTCTCTTACGCTACAAGGCAGGAGCGGAAAAACAGGATTGGCCATTTTGCTTATATTTTGGAGGGTGTGAAGCGGATTCCGGCAGCCCAGCCTTACCATCTGCGCATTTGCCACGACAATCAAACGATTGAAGGCAAATTTATTTATGGGATGGTGACAAATTCTGTTTCGGCAGGCGGATTTCGCAATATTACCGGCAAGAACGTGAAGTTAAATGACGGCATTTTTGAGGTGACGTTGATTAAGATGCCGAAAAGCCCACTTGAATTGAATGAGATTATAGCCAGTTTGACAAACCTTATTGATAACACGGACCTAATTTATACCTTTAAGACAGAAAGGCTGACAGTTGCGTCTGCTGAGGAGATTGCCTGGACACTGGATGGAGAATACGGAGGAAAACACAAGAATGTTACCATATCTGCCAAAAGGCAGGCGGTGGAGATCATTGTTGACAGCAGGGTGAAAAGCTGACTTCTGAGTAATAATGTATTACTCCTGTGGTAAAATGTTGTGATATTTAGCGAATGGAGTAATACCTACAGGGCGCTTAGTAAAATATTCTAGC
>CAJUTD010000083.1:0-3013 GCA_910589635.1 uncultured Lachnospiraceae bacterium
GTTTATGCGTAGGCATGTCCGCATCGGTTATCTCTTTCTCACCACCTTCCTTTTGATATACCAGCCTGCCGTCCAGTCCGATTCTCTCACATAATCCCTTTGCCAGCACAGCCTCCGTATCAGAATTGATCACCTGATATTTCAGGGAAGAGCTGCCACAATTCACTACTAATATATTCATTTCTTTCTCCTTTCTCGTCCTCCTACGAAAAATTTATTCTTTCTTCCATTATAAACCAATCTATTTCGGCATACAAGATGAATTTATATATACCTGATGGTCGCGCCAAAAGGCATCAGAGACAGCTTTGCTATTTTAAAACATTGCAGCCCAAAGGGAATGCCAATAATTGTAATGCACAGTAAGACGCCATTGAATACTGCCACACATGCCAGGGGAATCCCACTGAAAATCAACCAAAAAACATTGGCAATAACCGAAACGCTGCCTCCGCCATATTCAATTTCCTTTCCAAATGGAAAAAAAGTCAGTGATGCCAGCTTAAAGCATTGTTTGCCAATCGGAATGCCTATGATTGTGATGCTCCACAGAATTCCCGCAAGCACCCATGAAAAACCTTCCCACAGCCCGCAGACCAGGAACCAAATAATATTTCCCAAACAACTCATTATGTACCTCCTTCTTCTATACATTTTCTATAGGTATTTACAAAACTACGCTTTTTATATTATACATCTGCTCCCTATTCCATGCAACTTAAAAAAAGCCCTGCTGCAATTCGCAGTTTCTACAAGACATATTCATTCCGATGATTATAGGTGAAATAAGGCGCTATCTGCGCGACAACAATTCCATTCGTGTGAGCCGCTCACTGCGGGACACCGCTTACAAAGCTATTCACGCCAAAGAACTCTTATCCAAGGAATTGTCCAGAGAGCCTACGATTGAAGACATCGCCGAGAAAATTGACATCCCCAAAGAAGATATCGTCTTTGCCTTAGACGCCATCCAGTGCCCTATCAGCCTGTACGATCCGGTCTACACCGACGGCGGGGACACTTTATACGTTATGGATCAAATCAGCGATAAGAAAAACAGAGAAGAGACCTGGGTAGAGGAACTCTCCTTGAGCGACGCCATGAAACGGCTTAACGAACGGGAAAACTATATCATCAAGCTCCGTTTCTTCGAGGGTAAAACCCAGATGGAAGTCGCAGAAGAAATTCACATCTCCCAGGCCCAAGTCAGCAGGCTGGAAAAGTCTGCCTTAAAAAACATGAAAAATTATCTATCTATAACTCCCACTTGTCACAGAGGGAATTGATCTGGTCGGCAAATTTGCCGAGTTCCTTGTTGGGGCGTCCCTGGCTCTTACGGATCACTGCAAGGAGACGCTCGCCAGCGGCCACAAGTCTTGCAAAAATATTGGAAACTGCATGTGATTCTTTCTTCTTAACCGCACGCTCCCGGCTGCCCTGCACGATGCAGATATTTTCTGCTAAATCATAAACATCCCCGCTGTAGGGTCCGATTGCCGGGATTCCAGTTTCCTTTTCTACCATCCGCGCAAACTCATCACACACACTGTCCTGCCCGTGAACCACAAACACACGCTTAGGCGTATTGCCAAACGCCTTGACCCATTCTAAGAGATGGGCCTGATCCGCATGGCCGCTGATTCCCGGCAATTTCATAATGCGCGCCCGCACCTCAATCTCCTCGCCAAACAGTTTCACCGATTTCTCTCCGTTCAACAAATGATTGCCCAACGTACCCGGCACCTGATAGCCCACAAAGAGAATCGTAGAGTCCGGCCTCCATAAATTGTGTTTGAGGTGATGGCGGATTCTTCCCGCTTCACACATACCGGAAGCAGAAATAATTACAATCGGCTTCTTAACAAAATTAATCATCCGCGATTCATCACTCGTCACAGCAATTTTCAATCCCGGGAAAGCAAGTGGATTCTTCCCCTTCTCCAACAATTTCTGCGCCCGTTCATTAAAGCACTCATGCACATTTTTCTGGAAAATATTTGTGGCCTCCACCGCCAGCGGAGAGTCTATATAGACTTCAAAATCTGCAAATTCCGGCAACAGGTTTTCCATCTTAATCCGCCTCAGGAAAAACAGCATCTCCTGCGTCCTGCCCACGGAAAATGCTGGAATCACTACATTCCCCCCGCGAGTAAAAGTCTCCCTGCACACTTCGGCAAGCTCCGGCGCATAATCAGGCGGTCTCTTATGTATGCGGTCGCCGTAGGTAGATTCCATAATAACATAATCTGCCTCTTTTATGTACTCCGGATCACGGATCAACGGACGGTTACCGTTCCCAATATCGCCGGAGAACACCAGTTTCACCTGCTTATCTTCCTCTGTCCCCCACACTTCAATGCTCGAAGAACCAAGCAGGTGCCCCGCATCAATAAAACGAATCGTAATCTCCGGGCACAGCGTAATCTTTTCCTCATATTCACAAGGCACGAAATACTTCAAAACTCCTTCCGCGTCTTCCATGCTGTACATCGGCTCTACCAGAGGACGCCCAGCACGACGCGCCTTGCGGTTTCTCCACTCCGCCTCAAATTCCTGGATATGGGCCGAGTCCTTTAACATGATATTACAAAGTTCTGTCGTTTGCCTCGTCGCATAAATCTTGCCCCGGAACCCATGGCTGTACAGAAGCGGCAGCAGACCTGAATGGTCAATGTGCGCATGTGTCACCAGCACATAGTCAATTTCCGCCGCATTTACCGGAATCTCCTGGTTCACATAAATATCTTTCCCCTGTTCCATACCGCAATCAACCAGCAGATTTACCTTCCCCATCCGCAAATAATGACAGCTCCCGGTAACCTCATGGGCGGCCCCCAAAAATTCTAGCTTCATCCCACCATCTCCTTTGTATGCTTTATTCTTTGATTCTGTCGATCTCTGTTAAGTTAATGCCAGAAGCCGTTAAAATAACCTTTAAATCAATATATCTTTTTCTCAACGATAAGTATACTTCTGAATCTCTTTCCGCCAACATCATCCAATCCTGTACCCT
>CAJUTD010000083.1:3023-4852 GCA_910589635.1 uncultured Lachnospiraceae bacterium
ACAGATATTTTGAGCAACTCCTTCTCTGTCATATTATCACCTGCTTTCTTGTGTGCTTAAAAACGGTCTCTTTGGATGATTTTATTATACCAAACGCACTATCCGGTGTAAAGCGCATTCCTGTACCTTTGGCGTTTACCTAAAAATGATTTGGCCTCCTTTGTACTTATTCAAACCTGACAATCTCTTTTTTCAGCCGCTTCATAATCTTTTTTTCCAATCTGGAAATATAGGATTGGGAAATTCCCAAGAGATCCGCTACCTCCTTTTGCGTCATCTCCTCTCCATTTGGATTTTTCAGACCAAAACGCAATTCCACAATCGTCCTCTCCCGGTCCGACAGCTTTTCCACGGCGCGTTGTAAGAGGCTTTTTTCCACCTCTGTCTCAATGTCACGGTAGATAATATCCTCATCCGTCCCCAAAATATCAGACAAAAGCAGTTCATTTCCATCCCAGTCCACGTTCAGCGGTTCGTCAATCGACACCTCCATCCGCGTCTTATTATTTCTGCGCAGATACATTAGAATTTCATTCTCAATACACCGCGACGCATAAGTGGCCAGCTTAATATTTTTGGACGGATTGAACGTATTGATGGCTTTAATCAGTCCAATCGTGCCGATAGAAATCAAATCCTCCACACCGATTCCCGTATTGTCAAACTTCTTCGCTATGTACACTACCAGGCGCAGATTGTGCTCGATCAGCACACTTCTCGCCTTTTCTGAATCTTCCTCCCCCAGCATCTGGATATAGCGGTTTTCCTCCCGCGCATCCAAAGGAGGCGGCAAGATTTCCGCTCCCCCGATATAATGGATATCGCCCTTTTTCATCAGCAGCATACTGCGGATATTGGCGATCAATTTTAATTGGAAATGCTGTGGTATTGCAATTTTTATGTACATATTCATCCTCCTACTTATCCATACTTCTACCATTTAATATCACATCATATCTTTCGTACTGAAACAAATTCTCCCTCGCCAGCCCCAGCACCGGCTTTTCCAGATACAAAGGCTGCTCTTCTCTCAAAATATACATTCCCTCAATGGTAACGGCCTCCAGCATCCCATTTTCCTCCCCTAAAGAATGGAATGGAATCAACCGTGCCATCAGACGCCCATTCTCGAGCTGCCCTTTTAAAATTTCTCTTTTGACAATATGTACCGGCTTTCCCACCGTAGGGTCCATGAGAAGGTTTCCCGTATCAAAAAAACCTGTCGCTGTAATATTACCCTCCGCCGTCACCAAAAGAAGTTCATAGACCGTTGCCTTCTGCCTGCCAAAAAAATCTGCTGCCTTTACTGCCAGCATGAAAAACAACAGCGCACCGGCAAGACAAAACCAGAAATTTCCTCCCAGGCCCAGATTCGTAACTCCCCATCCCATAATCCCTCCCAAGAAGATTACAGCCAGATAAGTGAGAATCCATTGTCCAAGAAACGGCTTCCATTTGCGGCTGCGGAAACAAATCCAGACCATTGCCGGATTTACCAAAAAATGAACACCCAGCTGATACCAGGTGTAATCGCTCAGAAAAAAGAACAGGCCCATGGAACCTGCCGTTCCGACAAAGCTTGCCAGCAGGAGCCTTCCTGTGCGGACACGCTGTTTCGTTATCCTGCCGGCAATCCAGAGAGCAATCATATCCATGCTGAAATTCGTCAGAAACCAGATGTCCGCATACAATTCATATTTCAATTCCCGCCCCCTTTGCCACTGCTGCTATTTCTGATAAAGACAGTATATAAGTATAGAACCGATTTTTTTGTCAAACCATTGTCCGTTTTGCAAAAAATTAAATTTTCGTCATCTTGACGAATTGTA
>CAJUTD010000083.1:4862-11776 GCA_910589635.1 uncultured Lachnospiraceae bacterium
CGAATTGTATAATATAAAGTATTATATAAATGGGTATTTTAACCAAAGAAACTTTGACAGGGGGAAAATTTTATGGAGAAAACCAGCCAATCGTATCAATTAAAAAAAATTATCAAACAATCCGCTATATCCGTCATTGCCGGCGCTATACTGCTGTTGCTTTCTGTCGGAACTACCTTCTGGATGGGACAGGTGGCGGACCAGGAACTTGAAACCACAACATTTTTAAACCAGTACCGCCTAGGCTCCAAAGCTTTGACGTACGCTGTACAGACCTACGCCGTCACCGGCAACAAAGAATATTACGACGATTATATGAGAGAGTTAAATGACGACAAGAACCGCGACATCGCCTGGGCAGGTTTGAAGAAAAACAATATAAAAAAAAGCGAATGGGCGCTTTTAGAACAAATCGCTGAACTCTCAAACGGTTTAGTCCCTCTGGAAGAAAAGGCCTTACAACTTGCCGGAGATGGAAATACAAGCGAGGCAATGTCCTATGTATTCGGTGAGGAATACGAAGGCACTACACAAGAAATCAACGCGCTCACGGACGATGCCATACGACAAATCCAGTTAAGAGTGAACAAATCAAAAAGAAACCTGCGCGTCTTTCAGGTTATTATTCAGTTGCTCTATATCTCTTCTTTCCTATATTTAGTCCTCCAAATCCGAAAAATCGTCAGGTTTTCCGAAAATGAACTGCTAGAGCCAATTGTTAAAGTGTCTGGCCAAATGATTTTGTTATCAGAAGGGCATTTCCACACAGACCTTGCCTTAGAAGCAGATGAGAGCGAAGTCGGCAAAATGGTGGCAGCCATTTCATTGATGAAACAAAATATTGTCGGTATGATCCGGGAAATTTCAAACATTTTAGAGCAGATGGGGAACGGCGATTACTGTTTTGAAATGCAACAGAATTATGTGGGGGAATTCGGGTTAATTAAGGAATCTTTTCTGAAAATCAGCAGCAAAATGAGGGAAACATTAAACACAATCCGCGAAGTCTCACAGCAGATTGACTGCGGCTCGGAACAACTTGCCTGCGCGGCTGTAGACTTGGCAGAAGGAAGCACCGAACAAGCCGGCAAAGTCTCCGATTTAGTTACCCTGATGGAAAATTTATACAAGAGCATGGAAAACAGCGCCAGAGAAGCCGCTTCCACCGTAGAGCTTTCCACCCATGCAGGCGAAGTGCTGATATCCGGAAATGCCAAAATGCAGGAATTGAAAGAAGCCATCAGTGAAATCAGCAAATGTTCTGAAGAAATCGACGAGATCATCAGCACAATCGAATCTATTGCCTCTGAGACAAACTTACTGTCCCTGAACGCTTCCATTGAAGCAGCGCGCGCAGGAGAAGCCGGAAAAGGATTCGCCATCGTGGCAAACCAAGTGAAAAACCTTGCTGATGAATCGGCAAAAGCTGCCGGCGAGACTAACAAGCTAATTGAACGGACCGTCCTGGCAGTGGAAAAAGGAATTACGATTGCGGACGAGACAGCAGAAAATATGGACGAGGTAATGAGAGGCGCCAAAGAGGCCACCGAAAAAATGAAATACACCTCTCGAATCCTAGGCAATGATGTGCGAAATATGCAGCTAATCAATGAGAACATTATCCGCGTATCGGAAATTGTGGACAATAATTCTGCAACTTCACAGGAGACAGCGGCAGTCAGCGAAGAACAGAAAGCACAAGTTGAATCCATGGTAGGCCTGGTAGAGAAATTTAACATTTAAAGAGCATAATTTTATTACTTCTATAAGAAAGGCCACTCACACCTTAGCGTGTCAAGTTTCCTACTAGAAGAAAAACCCGGAGGCGCATCGGCGCTCCGGGGCTTTTTATATCTATGTATCTATTTTCTTGTATTCTTCAAAAATTCTGGAATCTTGATGTCCTTCTCATGTACGCTGCTCTCCGGCCTTCGGATAGTTCTCTGTCCTCCCACGCCAGATGTTGTTGTGCCAAAACTGCTCCCCTGCGGAGATGATGTGCCCATGGTACCATAAGGAGATGCTGCGCGAGCCGTGGTTCCCATACCACTCAAACCTGCTGCGCCTGCCGTTCTTGCCGCACCGGCAGTCCCTCTATTCGGCATCGTCTGCGTGTACTTCATATTCGGCATAACCTTAGGCGCTGCTGATGCATCCTCAAGCCCTGTCGCGATAACTGTGATAATAGCTTCATCCGCCATGGTTTCATCATACTTGGCGCCAAAGATGATATTGACGCTATCCCCAGCCAAATCCTGTACATAACTTACAGCATCGTTGGCATCCATTAAGGAAATGTCACCAGAAATATTGATAATAACATGGGACGCCCCTGAGATGGTAGTCTCGAGCAATGGGCTTGATACTGCAAGCTTCACTGCCTCAGCCGCCTTATCGTCTCCCTTCGCAAGACCGATTCCAATATGAGCCATTCCCTTGTCTTTCATGACTGTCTGAACATCCGCAAAATCAAGGTTAATCAAGGCTGGAACATTGATTAGATCCGTAATTCCCTGCACTGCCTGCTGCAATACCTCGTCTGCCTTCTTCAACGCATCGGGCATCGTGGTACGCCTGTCCACAATTTCTAATAATTTGTCATTCGGAATGACAATCAACGTATCTACATTCTCTTTGAGACGCTCCACGCCCTTGAGCGCATTCTGCATACGCGCTTTTGCCTCGAACTTAAAGGGTTTCGTCACTACGCCTACTGTCAAAATGCCCATTTCCTTGGCAATCTTCGCCACAACCGGAGCCGCTCCCGTTCCGGTTCCGCCGCCCATACCACAGGTGACAAATACCATATCTGCACCCTTAATTGCCGCTGTCAGCTCGTCAATATTCTCTTCCGCAGCCTTCTCACCGATTTCCGGCTGTGCGCCTGCACCAAGTCCCTTTGTAAGCTTCTCGCCAATCTGAATCAATGTGGGGGCTTTACATAATGTGAGCGCCTGCTTATCCGTGTTGACACCGATAAACTCCACACCGCCAATATTTTCCTCAATCATTCTATTCACCGCATTATTGCCGGCTCCACCTACACCAACCACGATGATTTTCGCACTGGATTCCATGCCAGCTGTCATTATTTCAAGCAAGGTCCTTCCTCCTTTTATTCTATATCAAAATTTCTTCTTGTCCAAATCCGTAATTATTCAGAACTCCTCCGTTTCCCGGACAGTTATCTAAACTTAGTTATCATTCGGCATAATCACCGACATTTTAACTCTTCTACTATAGTATAATTTTTTCGATAATTAATCAATAAGAAATTTGAAATTCTTGTGTTTTTTTCTTATTTACTCGTTTCAAACGTAATATCCGTTGTATTTTCCGACCAGCTCTCCAAGTGCAGCGTGCCCTTCTGCCCTTCCAGCTTAGGCAGAATTCTTGAAAGCCTTGATACCTTTTGATTAAAATCCTTTGCCTGTCCCAACATAACAGAAATTTTGCCAAACTTAAGCGTATAGCTGCCCTCTGTCCCATACTCAATGTTCTTTGGCGTCAGTTCATATTTCTTCAATATTTGTGTGAGAGACAAAATATTCTTCAATACGCTATTACCCTTGATGGGCAGCTTCTCATAGAGCACTATCTTGTCCACATCAATTCCGGTAACTTTGGGCACGCCCTTCACTTCCTCCGAGGACATCTCCACTACCGTGCCCCCTTTATCAAAATAAGCATTCTGCCCCAATGAGTCAATATAGATACGCCCCATCAGCTCCTTCTCATGTACAGTAATTTTTAACGTATGAGGCGGGTCAAGGGACACATCCACGGAATCCACGAAGGCAAGTTCCCTTGGCTCCTCAAATTTATATTTAAAAAACACATACAGACTGTTCCAGGAATAATCGTCATCCAAAATCCACTCTTCAATATCCTCTTGCGAATAATATGTACTCCCAGACACGCTAACCTTGTCCACAGTGAATAGTTTCACTGCAATTAACGCTGCCACTGCCAGGAGCAGCAGGAGGAGGAGGAAAACCATTCCTGCAATCCGCCCTCTTCCTTTCCGTCTTCTTCTCTCTCTTTGCATCTTTATTCCTCCAGCCGTATTCCCCTGGACACGCTTAATACTAACCCAATCTCCGCCAGCAGAAACGCTACGGACGTGCCGCCGTAGCTGATAAACGGCAGGGAAATCCCTGTATTCGGTATGGTGTTTGTCACCACCGCGATATTTAAAATCACTTGTATGGCAATATGCGAGAGGACGCCGGTTACAATCAACGCCCCATACAAATCCTGCGCATTGTTGGCAATTACCATAAACCGCCAGATCAACACCAAGAATAACAAAATTACACAGATAGCGCCAAACAGCCCCAACTCCTCACAGATAATCGAGTAAATCATATCATTCTGCGCCTCGGGCACAAACCCAAGTTTCTGCATACTGGCTCCCATCCCTTTGCCAAACAGTCCGCCTGAACCAATCGCATACAAGCCCTGCAAGGTCTGATATCCTTTCTCATATTTCTCTGGTTCCAGCCAGATTTTGAGACGTTCGGCACGGTAAGATTCCAACATAATAAATGCCGCGCCAAAAGCGATTACCACGCCCCCCATCACAAAAAACTGCATATATTTGGGACTCGCCACAAATACCAGACAGATGGCAATCCCTAAAATGATAATGGCAGTGCTGAGATTTTCCGACGCTACAATCACTACCATAGGCATCACAAGAAGCATCACCTTAATTAAAGCTGTGAATTTGCCCATCTGTTTGGGCATACGGCTGATAATGGTCGCCAGGAAAATGATAATTGCCACCTTAGCCATCTCCGAGGGCTGAAAACTGAGCGGCCCCAATTTCAGCCAACGCTTAGCGCCGTTCAGCTCCTGCCCCACAAACAATACCAGCGTGCAAAGGCCAAATGCCGTCGCGTACGCCAAAAACCAGAACCTTTTCCACACACGGTAGTCTATTCTCGCAATTACCGCCATGACGGTAATTCCCAGTACATCTGCAAGTAACTGCTTTTTCAGGTAGTAAGCGCTATCCGCAAATTTGATCTGCCCATTGTACGAACTTGTGCTGTAGAGCATAACCAAGCCAAAACAGACCAGAAAACATACAATCAATAACAAGCTGTAATCAAAATAGCGGATGCTTCTTTGTCTTTGGTCAGCAATTTGCGCTCTTTCCATACCTGCACCCCTAAATTAATGATTATTCTTCCAATCCTTTCGCCATTTCCTTAAACATATCTCCCCGCTGCTCATAATCCCGGAACATTCCCCAACTCGCACAGGCCGGCGACAGCAGCACTGCATCCCCGCTTACTGCGTTATCATAACAGATTTGTACTGCTTCCTCCAAACTGTCTGCCAGAACAATATCCTCCGACGGGTAGCCCATCCGCAATGCCGTATCTTTTATTTTCTCCCTGGTAGCTCCCAGAAGGACAAACTTCTTTACCTTCCCGTCAAACGCACGAATCCACTCCTCATACTCCGAATCCTTATCGTAACCGCCTCCAATCAGCAGTGTAGGCCATTTCATCGCACGGATTGCCTGAATTGCCGCATCGGGGTTAGTTCCCTTAGAATCATTGTAGAAACGAATGCCACGTTTCGTTACCACATATTCAATTCTGTGCGCAACTGCCGTGAACTGTTGCAGTACTTCCCTTATCTGCTCTATGGGAACGCCAAACATAATCGCCATAGCGGCGGCCGCCATCACATTTTCGTAATTGTGAAGCCCTATCAACTGTAGTTGTCCGGTATGGCACACCACAATTTCCTCGCCGTCCATGACCCAGACAATGTCCTCCCCATCTAAATAAATACCCTGCGAAAGCTTGCTCTTGCTGCTGAAAAATACCACCTTTGCCTTTACACTTTTAGCAAATTCCCGCAGCGTTAAATCCTCGTAATTGAGGATGCACGCCTGTTCCTCACCCTGATTCATGGCAATACGCATTTTTGCCTCCTGGTAATTCTCCATCGTATGGTGACGATTCAGGTGATCCGGCGTGATATTCAAGATTGCCGAAATTTGCGGGCAAAATGTATGTACAGTTTCCAGCTGAAAACTGCTGATTTCCGCCACAGTCACGGAATCACAGGCGGTATTCTCCACAACACTTGTATATGGTATACCGATGTTGCCGACAACCTCCACCTTAGAAATCCCCATATCTTTGACATTATTTTCTGCCAAAGCTGCATATTTCATGATTTCCCCTAACAGGGAAGTCGTTGTTGTCTTGCCATTGGTGCCTGTCACCGCCAGAATCTTCCCCTGCTCAAACATATAAGCAAGCTCTATTTCTCCCCAAATTGCAAGACCCATACTGCGCATTCTCTGCACCTCTTCAAGGTCTGTGGGTACGCCGGGACTTAATACGGCAATCTCGCATTCCCTGATTACGGTTTCCGGCAATTCGCCAAGAACAATCCGCATATCTTTAAATAATGGAGACTTTTCTCGAATTTCCGCTTCAGTCTGTTTATCATTGCCCTCGTAGAGAACAACTGATAATCCGTTGCGTAAAAGAAGCTCTGCGGCCGCTACCCCGCTAAGGCCTGCTCCAAATACTAAAAATTTTTTCCCTTTTAATTGATCTTTTCTATCCATTCCTAAGTGCTCTCCTGTTCCTATAACACCAACAGCCCTAAATAGGCCATATTCTTTTGCAATTTTGCCGCCGCCGCTTCTCACAGCCTCCTATAACGCCAACACTCCTATCAGGCATAAGATGGCTGTAATAATGGAAAATACTGCCACCACTCTTGTCTCAGACCATCCACCCAGCTCAAAATGATGGTGTATAGGCGCCATGCGGAAAATGCGTTTGCCGCCTGTCTTTTTAAAATAGGTGACCTGAATCATCACAGACAAAAGCTCTATCCAATAAATCATCGCCACAATCAATATAAAGATTGGCATC
>CAJUTD010000083.1:11786-12804 GCA_910589635.1 uncultured Lachnospiraceae bacterium
GCCGCCACAAAACCGCCAAGCGCCAGGGAACCGGTATCTCCCATGAACACGCTTGCCGGATAGACATTAAACAACAGAAAGCCTAAAAGCGCGCCTACCACGGCACAGGTAATAGGTTCGATCCCGCTGTCCGTGCCAATGGCAACCACTGAAAAGAACGTGGCTATCAGTACCGTGACGCTGGAAGCCAGCCCATCTAAGCCATCGGTAAAGTTGGCGCCGTTTACAGTCCCTAAGATCGCCAAAAACATCACGGGAATAGCCAACCAGCCAAGGTTTAGGTAATAACCATTCTCAAATCCTCCAGTAAATGGTATCAAGGCTCTGTCCGCACCATCTGTATAGAAATACATATAAAAACTGAACACCCCTGTCACAAGAATCTGCCCCAGCATCTTCTGCCATGGAAGCAAGCCGTCGGAACGGCGCAGCACAACCTTCAGATAATCATCCAAAAATCCAATAATTCCGAATCCGACCGTCACAAATAAAATAGGCATAATCCTCGGGTAATCCTTCATATAGACAACGGCTGTCACGACAATACCTGCAAGTATCATCAGCCCGCCCATGGTAGGCGTCCCCTGCTTCTTTTGATGGGACTCAAGCTCCTCGCGCTCCGTCTGCCCCACCTTGAGTTTCCTCAACAAAGGAATTACCACCGGCCCTAAAACTGCCGTAATCACAAAAGAAATCAAAACCGGAATTATCACTGTCTGCGCCATTTTCACTACACCTCTTCATCTCTACGGTGTCCTCGCCACCGTTTTTTCACAATTGTCCTGTTACCCTATACGGCAAGCCGTACATTTCACGATTGTCCTGTTACCTATACAGCGATTGCCGTACCTTTCGCTAATCATTGCTCTCCTGCGTTTCACTGTCCTCTTGCTCCGTCTGCTGTCTCTCAATCCCCAGATACGGCAGGATATTTGTAAATATCTCCTGCACCACCGGCGCCGCAATTGTTCCGCCATAATAGATACCCTGCGGATTATTGATGATGCAAAGCGCCAAT
>CAJUTD010000084.1 GCA_910589635.1 uncultured Lachnospiraceae bacterium
GCATTCGTCAAATATCCATGCAAGCATGGCTATTTTCCTCATTGCTCGCGGGAATAAAAGCTGCCGCAATAAGAAGACTTAATGCGGCAGCTTTTTAACTTATAGGAAATGGATTAGCCGTCCTAAGGCATCCCCCGGGCAGGCCCGGTACCCCTTAGGACAAATCCTAAGGCATCCCCCGGGCAGGCCCGGTACCCCTTAGGACAAATTCACGCTAATACTTGTTGTTATAATGTTGCAGGACAATACTAAGGGAACGGTATTCCTCCATCATTTTCTGGTACATTTCGTAGATGGTTGAACATGAGGACTGCGTCTTATCAATTATTTTATCGAAAGAAGTTTCTAAGGTTCTCAGTATAGTGTCGTCTAAATTCGTTACCCTGTATTTTTCTCGCAGGAAAGCCAAAAGCCTGGGATGGTGGTGGTAGGACACGTTCATCTCCATGGAAAGTGAGTTGCTCATCAAATAAGACAGAGCTATGACTTCCGCAGCGGGGGCAGGAGAAAAAGTAATAGGTTGTCCGTTTGTCCAACATTTTAGCAAAAGGAAAGATTCTTCAATGAGAATTAAAATTTGTTCATCCACGTTGTCGGAAAGAATCTGTTTGGTAATATCTAAAGCAGGGCTATCGTACAATGACCGCAGGTAGTTGTCATAGTCTTCAATACTGCCCGTTGGGGCAGGAAGAGAGACTTTTCCAACATTATGTAAAAGAGCGGCAAATTTCACAGATTCCAGAGTCGTAGAGGGCATGCTCAACGCAGTGCCTATATTCTTGCTCAAGTGTACTGCATAATCGGTATGTAGTGCAGTGTATTCGCTGCGGAAATCTAAAGAGAATGTGAGAGTCCGCAGATATTTATCCATTTGGTCAACCATGAGGGTCGTGTGGCTACAAATGTAGTCAGAGACTTCTTCCTGGTATTCCAGAGATTTCATTTTTTCTAAAATATGGTGTTTCTCCTGTGTATTCCAGAACCAGTGAATATCGGCAGGATAGAAAATGCGTCCACTGTATTGTTCAAGAAAAGCAGGCAATTCTTCTTCCATATTCTGCACACAGAATATATCAATCCGGTCAGCTAGGTAAATCAATTTTGCGATATCGCGGTGATAGTTGCTGATAGGGACGGAATAGTATTGTGCGTTGCAGTTATGATGGTACAAAATAACATCGGCATACTGCGACAAGGGAGAAAAATTCTTGAACAGCAGATAGCTAAATGCAGAGTGTTCCATAGACTCATCCGTATCAAAACTGAGCATGGAATCAATTTCATTGTCTTTGTATGCGCCGATGTCATGAAGAAGCCCCAGCATAAAAATATCGTTTTTTTCCTGTGGAGTATACCGCCTGGTCTCTTCCAGCATTTTCATTAGGATATAGCCTACGCGTTCACCGTGGCTGATGAGGCGTGAATCCAGATGCCGAAAAGAACGGCAGATAACATCA
Organism: uncultured Lachnospiraceae bacterium; assembly: GCA_910589635.1. Lineage (GTDB taxonomy): Bacteria > Bacillota > Clostridia > Lachnospirales > Lachnospiraceae > Petralouisia. The sequence goes on from CAJUTD010000084.1 coordinate 1,458, forward strand.
ACAACATTGATGAGTTGAGGTCTGCTCATACTTACACCTCCATTTTCAAGTAATCGGTAAAATACTATTTGCTTTTCGTACGGTAACTATACTATAATTATAGTATAGTTCAAATAAAGTGTCAATTGAGGATGAAGAATGCAGAGGTGAAAAAATGTGGTTTTTATTAGCAAATGCTATAATCCCCAATAGCCTTTTGGCGAAAACAGAAACAGAGTCAGTAACGGACAATTTAGCGGAGCTTGAGGAGCTGCAAAAAATGGCAAAACCGGGAATGATTAAAAGCTATTTGGAAGATGCGGCTCCCGTGTTGGTTGATTTTGCAGTGCGTGTATTGTTTGCACTCATCATCTATTTTGTTGGGAAAAAATTGATCAAATGGATTCGTAAGATTTTGAAGCGGGCTTTACAGCGTTCGGCGGTAGATGAGGGCGTCTGTCAATTCCTCGATTCCGCAGCGAAAATTTTTCTGTATGTCGTTTTGGCGATGGCTGTGATTAATCAGCTTGGCGTGGCGACGACTTCTATGGTGGCAGTTCTTGGTTCCGCCGGTCTTGCCGTAGGACTTGCCTTGCAGGGCAGCCTTGCCAATTTTGCCGGCGGCGTCCTGATATTATGGTTTAAACCATTCAAAGTCGGGGATTATATTATTGAAGATACGCATAAAAATGAAGGGACTGTCACAGAAATTCAGATATTTTACACGAAGCTTCTGACTGTGGACAACCGCACAGTGGTCATTCCCAATGGAACGCTTGCCAACTCCAGCCTCACGGATGTAACGCATCAGGATAAGCGCAGGGTAGACCTCTATGTGGGGATTTCTTATGAGGCAGATACGCAGACGGCAAAAGAGATTTTGAGTAAAATTATTGAGTCTGAACCTGCAAGGCTGGCAGAGGAAGAGACTGTGGTGTTTGTGGACTCGCTGGAGGACAGTAGCGTCCGCCTGGGGCTGCGGTTTTGGGTAGCCACCCATGATTACTGGAATGCAAGGTGGAGAGTGACCGAGGAGATAAAGATAAAATTTGATGAAAATCAAATTGAAATCCCTTATAACCAGCTCACAGTCTCGTTGAAAAACAGTGGGAATTTAGAAAGATAAATTATCAGATGTGAGATGCCTCCCGCCTTTATAGGTGGTGAGTAAGAAAACTTTATCAGTTGCGGGTGCCAATCTCCCATCTGATATAAGCTCCGCGAGGATGTGCAGCGATTCGGAGTAGAACGTTGTCAGCAAAGCTGACCCGAATCGCGCACCAAGTCTCGCGGGCGCGAGACTTGAATAAATGAAGAAAAACCCCAGTAATAATAATGGAAAGGATATAAAAAAAATGAATTTAAACAATTGTACGGCATATGAAGTGCTGGAAGAAAAGAAACTGGACGATATCAAATCAATGGGTTACCTGTTGCGCCATAAGAAGAGCGGAGCCAGAATCAGCCTGATTTCCAATGATGATGAGAACAAGGTATTTTACATTGGATTTCGCACCCCTTCGTTGGACAGTACCGGGGCTGCGCATATCCTGGAACATTCTGTGCTCTGCGGTTCTGAGAAATTTCCGGTGAAAGACCCCTTTGTGGAGCTGGTGAAAAGCTCGCTCAACACATTTTTAAACGCTATGACTTATCCAGACAAAACGCTCTATCCGGTGGCAAGCTGTAATGATAAGGATTTTCAGAATTTGATGGAAGTATATCTGGACGCGGTTCTCTATCCGAATATTTACCGGCACAAGGAAATTTTCTGCCAGGAAGGCTGGCATTATGAGATGGAGGATCTAGACGCGCCTCTTACGGTCAATGGCGTGGTGTACAATGAGATGAAGGGCGCCTTTTCTTCCCCGGATGAAGTGCTCAGCCGGGAGATTATGAGCGCGCTTTATCCAGAGACTTCTTATTCTTTTGAGTCGGGCGGCGACCCGGAAGTAATACCGGAACTTACTTATGAGCAGTTTTTAGCATTCCACCAGAAATATTATCATCCAAGCAATTCTTATATCTATCTCTATGGAGATATGGATATGGAGGAGAAATTGAAGTGGCTGGACCGCGAATACCTCAGTAAATTTGATGCCATTGAGGTAGATTCGGAAGTAAAAGAGCAGAAACCGTTTGACAAAATGCAAGAGGTGGAAATTTCCTACAATATTGCGAGTGGAGAACCATTAGAGGACAATACTTATCTTTCGTATAATGTGAGCACTGGAAATATTTTAGATCGGACATTGTATGTGGCATTTGATATTCTTGATTATGCATTACTGTCTGCACCGGGCGCTCCTTTGAAGCAAGCGCTTTTAGACGCCAGGATTGGCAAAGACATAATGGCGTCCTTTGACAGTTATACGCTGCAGCCGATGCTCTCGATTGTGGCAAAGAACAGTAATTTAGAGCGCAAAGAGGAATTCTTAGAAATTATTCACAGGGTGCTGAAAGAGCAGGTAGAAAACGGCATCAATAAGAAATCTCTGATGGCTGGAATTAACAGTTTTGAATTCCGCTATCGGGAGGCGGACTATGGGCAGTTCCCCAAAGGGCTTTTGTTTGGAATTAAATGCTTGGATAGTTGGCTTTATGATGACAGCAAGCCGTTTTTACATTTGGAGGGGCTTGAAATTATTGAGTTTTTAAAACAGCAGGTGGAGACAGGGTATTTTGAAGAGATTGTGCAAAAATATTTGCTGGACAATACTCATGCAGCCATAGTGATAGCCAAGCCGCAATATGGGTTGAATGCCAAAAAGGATGAAGAGCTGGCTAAAAAGCTTTTGCAGTACAAAGAATCTTTAGACGCCAAACAGCTTCAGGAGATTGTGGATTTCACGCATCACCTGCGCAAATATCAGGAAGAGCCGTCTTCGGCCGAAGATATGGATAAACTTCCGGCGCTCACGAGGCAGGACATCAAAAAAGAAGGGGAAAAGCTCTTTATTCGTGAGAAATATGTAGAGGATACGCTTCTTTTGTGCCATGATATCGACACGAACGGTATCGCCTATTTCAGCTTGATGTTTGATGTGACGGATTTAACGAAAGAGAGGATTCCATATCTTGGTATCCTCAAATCTGTTCTGGGGTATGTAGACACGAAATCTTACAGTTTCCCGGAACTTGCCAATGAAATTAATCTGCATACGGGAGGTATTTTCAGCAGTATCGGAATTTATCCGCATGTAGAGGGAGAAAGCATTTCTCTCAAATACGAGATAAAGGTTAAAACATTGTATCATGAGATACCTAAGACGATGGAAATTGTCCGTGAAATAATTTCCGCCAGCAATTTCCGTGGGCAGGAGCGTCTTTATGAAATTATCGCCGAGCTGAAATCGCGGTTGCAGATGAATATGAGTTCGGCTGGGAATTCGGTTTCCTCCATGCGAGCTATGTCCTATTTTTCAGACAGTGCGAAATATACGGATATGACGCAGGGTATCGAGTTTTATCAGCTTGTGAAAGATATCGAGGAGAATTTTGAAGAGAAAAAAGATGCCCTTTGCCAGATATTAGAAGAACTTGTAGAAGAAATTTTCTGTAAAGAGAACCTGATGTTTAGTATTGGCGCTGAAAAACAGGGTATAGAGCAAGTAGAAAAGGAAATGTCAGGGTTGAGAGAAATCCTGCATACCAAAGGCGCCAAAGAAAAGCCCAAGCCACTGGAATTAGAGAAAATGAACGAGGGATTTTTAGACGCCTCCCAGGTGCAGTATGTGTCGCGTGCCGGGAATTTCCGCCGGGAAGGTTTCCGTTATACAGGTGCGCTGCGGATTTTGAAAGTACTGCTTAGCTATGATTATCTGTGGCTGAATGTCCGTGTCAAAGGCGGCGCGTACGGATGTATGAGCGGATTTACAAGGAGCGGGGATGGCTATTTCACTTCCTACCGAGACCCGCATCTTAGCAGGACAAATGAGGTCTATGAAGGGATTCCAGCATATTTAGAGCAATTTACGGCAGAAGAGAAAGAGATGACAAAATATATCATCGGAACCTTCAGCAGTGTGGACGCACCCCTGACCCCGGCTGCTAAGACCAGCCGCAGTGCGACGGCATATCTTACCGGTGTGACCGAAGAAATGTTAAAGAGGGAGCGGGCGGAGATTTTAAACGCAACTGCAAAAGATATACGCGGTCTTGCCGGCATTGTGCGTGCGGTACTCAAGGAAGAGGCATTGTGCGTGATTGGCAATGAGGAGAAGCTCAACCAGGAAAAAGAACTGTTCCGGGAAATTAAGAATTTATACTAAAGGAGAATCTATGGAAGCTAATTTAAAATCAGGCTTTGTAACACTGATTGGCAGGCCAAATGTGGGTAAATCTACACTGATGAATCGTTTGATCGGACAGAAGATAGCTATTACATCTAAGAAGCCGCAGACTACCCGAAACCGCATTCAGACTGTGTATACCGATGAACAGAAAGGACAGATTGTTTTTCTGGACACGCCGGGAATCCACAAGGCCAAGAATAAGCTGGGGGAATATATGGTCAATGTGGCGGAGCGTACGTTGCAGGAGGTGGACGTTATCTTGTGGCTGGTGGAGCCGAGCAATTTCATTGGCGCGGGTGAGCGTCATATTTTAGAAAAGCTTGCGCGCGTCAAGACGCCGGTAATCCTTATTATTAACAAGACTGACACTGTGAAGAGAGAAGATGTGCTTTCTTATATAGACACTTACCGCAAAGAATATGATTTTGCGGAAGTCGTGCCGCTTTCTGCACTGCGCGGAGAAAATACAGAGATTTTGCCGGAATTGATATTCAAATATCTGCCCTACGGCCCGATGTTTTATGACGAAGATACCGTTACAGACCAGCCGGAACGGCAGATTGTGGCTGAAATTATCCGCGAGAAATCACTGCATGTTCTGGAAGAAGAAATTCCCCATGGCATCGCAGTTACCATCGAACGGATGAAGGAGCGCAGCAAAGGAGGCATCATGGATATAGACGCTACTATTGTCTGTGAAAGGGATTCCCACAAAGGGATTATTATCGGCAAAGGCGGCAGTATGTTAAAAAAGATTGGCACGAATGCCCGTTTTGAGATGGAACGGCTTTTGGATTGTAAGGTCAACCTGAAGCTGTGGGTGAAGGTAAAGAAGGACTGGCGTGACAGTGACTATCTGCTTAAGAATTTTGGCTACCGGGAGGAGAAACAATGAGATTTAAGTAATGATTCAGAATTTCTACGTTGGTGATATGCCGGGTCAGCGGCCATACCTGCAAACTACCAGATTTTTGCTGGTATAAGGGAATGTGGACAGGACACCCTAATAGAGATGAACACAAAGAACAGGGGGGACGCCACATGATTGAGCAGGAATGGAAGAGATTTGCAAGTACGGGAAGTATTGAGGATTACTTAAACTATAAGAGCCATCAGGAGGCGGAGGGAATTTACAATGATGCCACAACAGCTATGTTGGCGGGCATGAATTCCACAGGCAGGAGTGTGAAAGGATATGGCGCAGACCATAGTGCTGACGGGCATGGTGCTTTCAGCGGTCCCAGTAGGGGAATATGACAAGAGAATAGTGCTTCTGACGAAAGAAAGAGGCAAGGTTTCTGCATTTGCGCGTGGGGCGCGCAGGCCTAACAGCCAGCTAATTGCAGCAAGCAATCCTTTTTCTTTCGGGAAATTTGAGGCGTTTGAAGGGCGCAGCTCCTATACTGTTGTGAAAGCGGAGATATCCAATTATTTCCGGGAGCTTGCCCAAGATGTGGAAGGAGCCTATTATGGTTTTTATTTTATGGAGATTGCCGATTATTATACCAGGGAGAACCTGGACGCAGTACATATGCTGAAACTCCTCTACCAATCGCTGCGGGCATTGGAAAGTCCCAGCCTGGATAACCGCCTTGTGCGGCGTATTTTTGAGCTGAAAGCGATGGTTGTAAATGGGGAATATCCCAACGTGTTTACCTGTCTAAAATGCGGCAAAGAAAAGGAGCTGTGGTATTTTCATGTGAAAAGTGGAGGAACACTCTGCGAAGAATGCGCCAGGCAGACAGCGCAGACCCGGGAGCTAGGAAAATCAACGCTCTATACGCTGCAATATATCATAACTGCTAAATTAGAAAAGCTCTATACATTTAAAGTTTCCGACGAGGTGCTAAAGGATATTGCACAGATTATGGATGAATATATGGGATTTTACATAGATAAAGAATTTCATTCGTTGCGGGTGCTGGAAGAAAACGAAGGATTTGCATCAAGGTTCCGCTTGTGAAAGGAATAAAAATCAACGGTTGCAATAAATCTCGGAAAAGGGTATAATATGTGAGGTTTACGTTAAGATTTTGAGGAGGTTGGCATATGAAAAAAGTAATTTCAGTTGGTCTGATTTGTCTGTTAATGACCGGATTACTCAGTGCATGCGGAAATTCTTTGACAGCAGAGCGTGATACGGTGTATGTGCAGAAAAGAGGCAAGGTAATTTGTGCCGCTATTTCTGAATTTGACAAAGAGTATTACGATGCGGAGGAACTCAAGAAATACATAGAAGAGAGAGTTCAGGCATATCAGGAGGAACATGGGAAAAAAAGTGTGGGGATTGAAGAGTTTACCGTAGAAGACAAGGTGGCAAAGCTTTACATGAAATATGAGGACTGTGAGAGTTACCAGGATTTCAATGAAGTAACGTTGTTTTCCGGGACGGTGCCGCAGGCTTTGGCCGCAGGGTTCAATTTCAATACAGAGTTTACTGAGATTAAGGATGGCAAAGCTGCCGGAAACGTTGAAAATACCACAGTTATGGACAGTGACTGTAAAGTGGTTATCCTCAGTGAGAAGATAGATGTGAAGGTGGATGGCGCCGTTCAGTATATGTCTTCTGATTTTACGACAATTAAGTCCAAAGACACTGTAGCAATCGAAGTTCCAGAAGAGGCCAAAGATGGTTCGGAGATGACGTTAGTATATATTGTGTATAAATAATGAGAGCAGATTCGGTTAGATGCGCGTGGTGTAGATAATTGAATGATATATATGGTCCGCGGGAGTGTGGATTGCAGAAAGAGAGAGGTAGCGTAATGGAAAAGACAATGGAAAAAATTGTAGCACTGGCAAAGGCAAGAGGATTTGTATATCCGGGTTCCGAGATTTATGGTGGTCTTGCCAACACTTGGGATTATGGGAATCTTGGTGTAGAGCTGAAGAATAATGTGAAGAAGGCTTGGTGGCAGAAATTTGTCATGGAGAATCCCTATAATGTAGGCGTGGATTGCGCGATTCTTATGAATCCTCAGACCTGGGTGGCTTCCGGTCACTTGGGCGGCTTTTCCGATCCGTTGATGGATTGTAAAGAATGCCATGAGCGTTTTCGCGCGGATAAAATTATTGAAGATTTTGCCGAGGAAAAGGGGATTACGCTGGAATCTTCCGTAGACGGATGGAGCCAGGAGGAGATGGTGAAGTTCATTGAGGAACACCAGATTTCCTGTCCTACATGCGGCAAGCATAATTTTACCGATATCCGTCAATTTAACTTGATGTTCAAGACGTTTCAGGGAGTGACAGAGGATGCCAAGAATACCGTATATCTGCGTCCTGAGACGGCGCAAGGTATTTTTGTCAATTTTAAAAATGTTCAGCGGACTTCCCGTAAGAAAGTGCCTTTTGGTATCTGCCAGATTGGAAAGTCTTTCCGCAATGAGATTACGCCTGGAAACTTTACGTTTCGTACCAGGGAATTTGAGCAGATGGAGCTGGAATTTTTCTGTGCGCCTGGCACAGATTTAGAATGGTTCCAGTATTGGAGAGGTTTCTGTCGCGATTGGCTGTTGAGCCTTGGCATGAAAGAAGAAGAGCTGCGTTTGCGCGATCATGATCCGGCAGAGCTGGCATTTTACAGTAAGGCGACCACAGATTTTGAATTTTTATTCCCGTTTGGCTGGGGAGAGCTGTGGGGCATTGCAGACCGTACCGATTATGACTTGACACAGCATCAAAATACGTCCGGGCAGGATATGAGTTACTTTGACGATGAGAAAAAGGAAAAATATATTCCCTATGTGATTGAGCCGTCGCTGGGCGCTGACCGCGTAGTGCTTGCTTTCTTATGCGCTGCATACGATGAGGAGAATATCGGCACAGAGGAGAAGCCGGATATGCGTACCGTGTTGCATTTCCATCCGGCGCTTGCTCCAGTGAAGATTGGTGTTTTGCCGCTTTCTAAGAAACTGAACGAGGGCGCTCAGAAAATTTATGCAAAATTGTCCAAGAAATATAATTGTGAATTTGATGACAGGGGCAATATCGGTAAACGTTACCGCAGGCAGGATGAGATCGGCACGCCGTTCTGCGTTACATATGATTTCGAGTCGGAGGATGACGGTGCGGTGACCGTGCGTGACCGTGACAGTATGGAGCAGGAGCGCATTAAGATTGAGGATTTGGATGCGTATTTTGCGGATAAGTTTGAGTTTTAATAATGGTGGCACAGGTCGTTGTTGCGCAAGTGCCACAGGGCACATAGTATGGTTGCCTATATTATGGCTGATGACTGAACAGCTACAATCGTAACAGGATTTTATAGAAAAAAATGGAAAAACATATTGCCAAGCGGCAAAAGTGTGTTACAATGAATGTGTGTGCTTAGGCAGACAGGGAACATTAATTATGAAAAGTTGTATAGGAGGAATTCAAATGGCAAACAAATGGGTTTATCTCTTCAAAGAAGGAAATGCAAGCATGCGTGAACTTCTTGGAGGCAAAGGCGCGAATCTTGCTGAAATGACCAGTTTAGGTCTTCCGGTACCACAGGGTTTCACGATCACGACGGAGGCTTGTACTCAGTATTATGAGGATGGACGTCAGATTAACGAGGAAATCCAGGGACAGATCAATGAGTACATTGGGAAGATGGAAGAGATTACAGGTAAGAAATTCGGAGATCATGAGAATCCGCTTTTGGTATCTGTTCGTTCCGGTGCAAGAGCTTCCATGCCTGGTATGATGGACACCATCTTGAATTTGGGTCTCAATGAGACTGTAGTGAATGTAATTGCTGAGAAATCCGGAAATCCGCGTTGGGCATGGGACTGCTACCGGAGATTTATCCAGATGTATTCCGATGTCGTTATGGAAGTAGGCAAGAAATATTTTGAAGAGCTGATTGACAAGATGAAAGCTGACAGGGGCGTTACCCAGGACGTAGATCTTACGGCAGACGATCTGAAAGAGCTGGCATCACAGTTTAAGGCTGAATATAAAGAGAAGATTGGCGAGGACTTCCCGGACGATCCCAAGGAACAATTGATGGGAGCCGTGAAAGCAGTATTCCGTTCTTGGGACAACCCTCGTGCCAATGTATACCGCCGCGACAACGATATCCCGTATTCTTGGGGTACTGCGGTAAACGTTCAGAGTATGGCATTTGGTAACATGGGCGATGACTGTGGAACAGGAGTTGCTTTCACACGCGATCCGGCTACCGGCGAGCGTAAGCTGATGGGTGAGTTCCTGACAAATGCGCAGGGCGAGGACGTAGTTGCAGGCGTGCGTACTCCGATGCCGATTGCACAGATGGAAGAGAAATTCCCGGAGGCATTTAAGCAGTTCAAAGAGGTATGCGAGACCCTTGAGAATCATTATAGAGACATGCAGGATATGGAGTTTACGGTTGAGCATGAGAAACTTTATATGTTGCAGACACGTAACGGTAAGAGAACAGCACAGGCAGCGCTCAAGATTGCCTGTGATTTAGTAGATGAGGGTATGAGAAGCGAGGAAGAAGCAGTTGCTATGATTGAGCCTCGTAACTTAGACACCTTGTTACATCCGCAGTTTGACGCGGAAGCGCTGAAAGCAGCTACTCCGGCAGGAAAGGGCCTTGGCGCATCTCCGGGAGCAGCTTGCGGTAAGATTGTATTTACGGCAGACGATGCCGTAGCATGGGCAGAAAGAGGCGAGAAAGTCGTATTAGTTCGTCTTGAGACTTCACCTGAGGATATTACCGGTATGAAGGCTGCTCAGGGTATCCTGACTGTGCGCGGCGGCATGACAAGCCATGCAGCTGTTGTTGCTCGTGGTATGGGAGCATGCTGTGTATCTGGCTGTGGTGATATTAACATGGATGAAGCCAATAAGAAATTTACATTAGCTGGCAAAGAGTATCATGAAGGAGACCCAATTTCTATTGATGGTACGACAGGTAATATTTATGATGGTTTAATTCCCACTGTTGATGCAACCATTGCAGGTGAATTTGGAAGAATCATGGGCTGGGCGGATAAGTTCAGAACATTGAAGGTTCGTACGAATGCAGATACGCCGGCGGATGCGAAGAAAGCACGCGAGCTGGGGGCAGAGGGCATAGGTCTTTGCCGTACAGAGCATATGTTCTTTGAGGAAGACAGAATCGCAGCGTTTCGTGAGATGATTTGTGCAGATACCGTAGAGGAGAGGGAAGAAGCATTGGCAAAAATCCTTCCTTACCAGCAGAGCGATTTCGAGAAATTATATGAAGCTTTAGAGGGTAACCCGGTTACCATTCGTTTCCTTGATCCGCCATTGCATGAGTTTGTTCCTACAGAGGAGGCAGATATCAAGAAATTGGCAGATGCCCAGGGCAAATCTGTGGAGGATATCAAAGCCTTGATAGATTCTCTGCATGAGTTTAATCCGATGATGGGACATCGTGGATGCCGTCTGGCAGTTACTTATCCTGAAATTGCCAAGATGCAGACGAGTGCGGTTATCCGTGCGGCCATCAACGTTAAGAAAGCACATGCTGACTGGGCGCTCAAGCCTGAAATCATGATTCCGTTAATTGGCGATATCAAAGAGTTAAAATTTGTCAAGAAAGTTGTTGTTGAGACAGCCGACGCAGAGATTGCCGCAGCAGGTGTAGATTTAGAGTATGAAGTAGGTACGATGATTGAGATTCCGAGAGCTGCTTTGACGGCAGATGAGATTGCTAAGGAAGCAGATTTCTTCTGCTTTGGTACAAACGACTTGACACAGATGACATTCGGATTCTCACGTGATGATGCCGGTAAGTTCTTAAATGCATATTATGATGCTAAGATTTTCGAGAACGACCCATTTGCAAAGCTTGACCAGACAGGCGTAGGAAAACTTATGGAGACAGCAATCAAGTTAGGTAAGCCGGTAAATCCAGCGCTTCATGTTGGTATTTGCGGCGAGCACGGCGGAGATCCTTCTTCTGTAGAGTTCTGCCATAAGATTGGATTGGATTATGTTTCTTGTTCTCCATTCCGCGTTCCAATTGCGCGCCTCGCGGCTGCACAGGCAGCTATATCACAAAGATAGGCGAAAACCATTCTGGACTTTTACCATAAGTTTTGAG
>CAJUTD010000085.1:0-10062 GCA_910589635.1 uncultured Lachnospiraceae bacterium
TCATGCGCATCCTTCAAAGCCATAAACAGCGCATAGTCGTCCAGCCAATCCTCCTGCTCCTCACAAAACTGCGCATAATCTACAGGAATTTTCTTGCGAAACCGCGCAAAGGCTTTATGTAACAGCGGATAACGGCTCTTATGGAGCATCTCATAATCTACCCGCGTGATGCTGTCGCCCCATTTATAAGATTTACACTCTTTGACAGTCAAAAGGCCTTCCTCACAAAGAATGTCCAAGTCAATAAAATAAGGATTTCCGGCAAAACTGGAAAATGACTGATAGGGGGAATCCCCATAACTGGTCGGGCAAATCGGCAAAACCTGCCAGAACTGCTGCCCCGCTTTCACAAGAAAATCTACAAACTCCCTCGCCTGTGCCCCCATGGTCCCAATCCCATAGGGGGAAGGCAACGAAGAAATATGCATTAAAACTCCACTGCTCCGCATAATGCGCGTACCTCCTGTTACTGTTTATGAATGTCAATTATTTTTAAAATCCCGTACTAGCATACTGTACGATTCCTTTAGCAAAATGTAGATCGTATCATGCGCTAGCCTTTTACCGCGCCTGCCACTACGCCCTCAATGATGTACTTCTGGCAGAAAATATAAAATATAACGATCGGAATAATCGCCAAAACAAGCATTGCCATCATCGCTCCCATATCTATAGAGCCATAACCGCCTCTCAAATATTGAATGGCAATAGGAATCGTTTTATAACGCTTGATATCCAACACCAGATATGGCAAAAGATAATCATTCCAAATCCACATCGCCTGCAAAATCGCTACCGTAATGCAGGTGGGCTTTAAGATTGGAAATACCACACGGAAAAACGTTTGAATTGGCGTGCATCCGTCAATCATGGCCGCTTCCTCAATCTCCAGAGGAATCCCCCGGACAAATCCGCAGAACATAAATACCGAAAGTCCGGCGCCAAATCCCAGATATACTAATATAATACCAATTGGGTTGTATAAATGCAACATATTTGCCAATTTTGACAGCGTAAACATTACCATCTGAAAAGGCACAATCATAGAAAAAAGGCACAAATAGTACATGCCGGTAGAGAATACTGACTTCACACGGGATATATACCAGGCGCACATGGACGTACATAGTATAATCACCGCCACCGAACATATTGTGATAAACAGGGAATTTTTGAGGGCGTCAAAGAATTGAATCTTCTCAATGCCCCTCAGATAATTTTCCAATTCCACAAACAGCTTTCCAATAGGAAGCTCAAACGGTTTACGGCTGATATATACTTTTTTCTTAAATGAATTCACGATCACCAGCAGAATAGGAAACACCCATGCCACCGACAACAGGCTGAAAATAATACTCCATGCCCATCCGTATTTTATTTTCCTGACGTTCATTAATGCTGTACCTCCTTCGTTCTTGTGAGCCTTGTCTGAATGATGGCAATCAGCGCCACCAGAATAAAGAAGACGACCGCCTTCGCCTGTCCGACGCCTTCATACCCCGTCCTTCCATAGAATGTATTAAAAATATTCAACGCCAAAAGTTCCGACATACTGGAAGGCTCGCCGTTTGTCAGCGCAAGGTTCTGGTCGAAAAGCTTAAATCCGTTTGTCAAAGTGAGGAAAGTGCAGATGGTAATGGACGGCATCACCATAGGGATCGTCACATGAAATAAAATCTGCGCCGGTTTTGCGCCGTCAATCTTTGCCGCTTCAATCAATTCCACTGGCACGTTCTGAATCCCGGAGATATAAATAATCATCATATAGCCAATCTGCTGCCAGCACATGAGCACAACCAGTCCCCAGAATCCATAAGCAGAATTATACGTCAACGTTTTCTGAAAATTTGCCAAGATGCCGTTGAGCAAAAGCTGCCAGATATAGCCGAGCACAATACCGCCGATTAAATTCGGCATAAAAAATACCGTGCGGAACGCATTCGTTCCCCGGATTCCCTTTGTCAGCAGCATTGCCACCGTAAACGCCAAAACATTAATTAACACCATTGACACTACCGTAAACGCCGCCGTATACCAGAGCGAATGGAGAAATATCCTGTCTGATAATATTTTCAGATAATTTCCAAAGCCAATAAATTTTGCATCCGTCACGGTGGTAAACTTACAAAACGACAGATAAATGCCCATTACAAACGGTATAAAGAATCCGATTGTAAACGCCGCCAAAGTGGGAAATGCAAAAATTGGAAAATATCTTTTCAATGATTTCTGCATAAATGCCTCCGTAAGACGGGAGGCGGCATAACCACCCCCCGGTAGTTTTTACTGGTTTACGGCGCTGTATTCGGACGCCCAGCCCTCAACGAACGCTTTCTTTACGGCCTCCCAGTCGCCGGTGCCCTGCGCATACTCCAGCAAAGCGCTGCCGACGCCATTTTTCCATCCCTCCGAGGGAATTGTAGAAAATACCCAGGGAATAGACGTTTTGCCGCTTTCGATATAATCGTTAGCCGCAGCCACCAGCGGGTTTTCCGGCATATATTCATCCGTAAATGAAGAGAACGGCGTTACAAATCCCATTTCGTCCCGGAAGACCTCGCGCCCTCTGTCACTGGTAACCACCCACTCTAAGAAATTAAGCGTGGCGGCAATATCCTCCTTTGAAGCATTTTTATTGACACACCAATAATTCTCGGAACCTGTACAAAGTCCCTGGTTGGCCTCATCGCCGACGCCTATATAAATCGGCAGCATTCCCATATCATCGTCATCCACATCATTGCCGGTGATATCCTTATACGCCCATGTTCCGTTCTGATAGAATACGGCTTCTCCCATGGCAAACTCTGCCGCTGCATCCTCGCCTCTCATACCGGAAATCATCGTCGGCTCCACCGTAGAATCTGTGATATACAAGTCCCAGATATTCTTATAGGCGTCCAGATACGTTCCCTTGATGGCATCGGTTGTGTCAACCTTTTCGTCCTGGTATTCAAAATAAATCGGCATATTAGCCAAATGGGTCTTGAACCGCCAGTCGGAAGACGAATCCATTCCTGCGGAAGCAAAGACGCCTTTAATCCCCAGCTCGTCCTTCTTCGCCTGCATATCGTCCGCTACTTCCTTTAGCTTGGCAAAACTGTTAATCTCAGAAACGTCCTTAATCTTTGCCCCATCCATTTCACAGTAATCGTCAATGATATCCTTATTATAAATCAATCCATACGTCTCAATCACATAGGCAACGCCCTGGACTTGTCCATCATCACTGATTAATGCAAAATCATCACTCTTTAAGTTCTTATAAACCGCGCTGTCTTTTAAGTCATAGCAGTAATCTTTCCAGGAGGCCAGCCCCGCAGGTCCATTTACCTGAAACAGTGTTGGTGCCTCGCTTTTTGCCATCTCCGATTTTAATGTAGATTCATACGTCCCGGACGCCGCTGTCTCTATCGTAACCGGAATGCCTGTCTCATTGCTGTATTCCTTCGCCAAATCCTTCCACTGCTCCGCCTGTTCCGGCTTGAAATTTAGATAATACACAGAGCCGTCGACTTCTTCCACCAGGGCGCCGTCGTTATCTGCCGTATTATTGTCCCCATCATTTGCATTCCCCTTGTTTCCTTCATCTGTAGTGTTTTCATTTGCCCCATTACCATTGTTATCATCATTTCCACATCCTGCCGCCAGGGACGCTGCCAATGCAGCGGCCAGTAGAATAGATATAAATTTCTTTTTCATTAATGTTCCTCCTAAAAGTATCGTTTTCATATTTTTAGTATGGAACATTTTGTTTTAAGTATTCATAAAAATTTTTGTATCACATCTTATGACTATCTGAATCATTACAAAATTATTATCCTACTTGGGAGGCGGCTGTGGGATCTCCACCAGAATAATGTCGGGGCCAATTTTTACCACCTGTTTCCAGGGAATTACCGTCTCGTTTCCCCTGCCAAACAATCCCCAACATTTACCGCAGCCCGGAATAATCAGGGCAAGAACCATTCCGGTGCAGACGTCAATGTCTATGTCAATCACAAAACCAAGACATTCACAGTTGCAGATATTGATGACTTCTTTTTCCCGCAATTCACAAAGACGCATAAAAATCCCCCCTGCATTACAGTATGATGCAGGGGGGATTTGGTGCTTGTATTACAATACGTTTTTGGTGGCAATGATGTCAACACCGGTATCCGCCACATTACTTACAATCACATCACCAATGTGGACTGGCGCCTGTACCTTAACGCCTTTTAATGCTTTCATAATGTCAAAAATTTTCCCTTTGGGGATATCCTGTTTGGTCTTCACGGAAACTGCCGCCAGGCTGCCGCCTTCTACGATAACGGAACTTGTGACAATCCTCGTGGGATTCGTGACTTCTTTGCGCGCGTAGTCATCGCCGCGTTTACAGGTATTTCCAGTTACGGAAGCTACTTCGCCATTCTCTATTTCTACTTTGAGAGGACATCCCATAGGACAGCCGATACAAATCAATTCTCTTGTTTCCATACTCTACGCCTCCTCTATTTTGACAGTTATCTGGGACAAATCGGGAAATGCTGACAATTCTTCTTTTTTCAGTACCACTTCTTCCATCTCCCCGGGAGCCATCACCGGGCGTTTCCTGTGAATCACGCGTTTATCGTTCAGATATACCGATACATAACAGTTCTTATATACATCTCCTACGCGGAAACGTACGATATGCTTCTCATCCATGCGGTCTGGATTGATAGTCTTAGGTACCGTATAACGTGCCCCCTGCGTAGCGGTGATGGGAATGTCTTTGGCGTCTGAAGAAGGATGCCTGGCGCCATTTTTTACATACTCCGCTGCATGTTTCCCGGCAGCCCCTGCTTCCTCAGAGACGAAATCCACCAAATCATGGACATGAAGCACATTTCCGCAGGCAAATACGCCCTCAATATTTGTTTCCAGACACTCATTTACCAATGGGCCGGACGTTACCGGGCTCATCTCAACACCAAGACTGCTGGAAATTTCATTTTCCGGAATCAGTCCGCAGGATAACAGCAGCGTATCGCAAGTGTAATGCTCTTCCGTTCCCGGAATCGGTCTTCGGTTCTCATCCACCTGGGCAATCGTGATTCCCTCCACGCGCTCTTTGCCGTCAATGTCCACAACTGTGTGGCTCAGTTTGAGGGGAATGCCAAAATCATCCAGGCACTGCACGATATTACGCTTAAGCCCGCCGGAATAGGGCAGCAATTCTGCCACCACTTTTACCTTCGCGCCCTCCAAGGTCATTCTTCGCGCCATGATCAGTCCAATATCCCCGGAGCCTAAGATTACTACTTCACGCCCAGGCATATATCCTTCCATATTGACAAGACGCTGCGCCGTGCCGGCAGAATAAATTCCGGCAGGCCTGTAGCCGGGAATATTCAAAGCTCCCCGCGAACGCTCCCGACATCCCATGGCAAGGATAACTGCCTTTGCCTGAATCTCGAACATTCCATCCTCTCGATTCATGGCAGTGACAACTTTATCGCCAGAAATATCCATTACCATCGTATTCAATTTATATGCAATCTTTTCTTCCTCTAACTGTTCAATAAACCTTCCCGCATATTCCGGGCCAGTCAACTCTTCCTTAAACGTATGCAATCCAAAACCATTGTGTATACATTGATTTAAAATGCCCCCAAGTTCTTTATCCCTCTCTAATACCAGAATCGATTCTATGCCGTTTCTTTTTGCAGACACTGCTGCTGCTAACCCTGCCGGACCACCGCCTACAATTACAATATCATAAACCTGTCTTAACATATTCTTTCCTCGCTTTCCGACTATATTCTGTCTTTGTTGATTCCTACGATAATTTTGGAATTTCCACCGGATTTTGTAATTTCAGCCGGGTCAACCCCACGTTCTCTTGCAAGGATTTCAATTGTTCTGGGAGAACAGAATCCAGCCTGGCAGCGTCCCATTCCGGCTCTTGTCCTTCGCTTTACGCCGTCCAGAGATTTCGCCCCCAGCGGACGGTTGATCGCATCAATAATCTCTCCTTCTGTAATCATTTCACAACGACAGATGATATTTCCGTATGCCGGATTCTCTTTTATCAAAGCCGCACGTTCCTCATTGCTTAATGTCTTAGGATCTAAAATTCCTTTTCTTGTACCTACAAAGTCTGGATTTTCTTTGGCGCCTGCAAGCCTGCTGACAATTTCCGCCACCATTTTGCCGATGGCCGGAGCGCTGGTAAGACCCGGAGATTCAATGCCGGCACAGTCGATAAAACCTTTGGCTCCTTCCACCTCGCCGATATAGAATTCATGCCCATCCTCATGCGCCCGCAACCCTGCAAAGGAGGTGATAACCTGGCGGATCGGCAGCCCTTTTACGGTGCTTCCTGCCTTGCTAATTAATTCATCAATTCCCGCCTGTGTCGTATTTGTTCCCTCTTTGTCTTCAACGTCGATGGCCGTGGGACCTACCAGTGTATTCCCATGAACGGTCGGCGTAACCAGCACGCCCTTGCCATATTTACCGGGAAGCTGGAAGATAGTATGTGTGACAAACCCTTCCGTGGAACGATCAAGCAAGCAATAATCTCCGCGGCGCGGCGTGATGTGCAGCTTCTTTTCGCTCACCATATTGTGAAAATGGTCTGCATAAACGCCTGCTGCATTTACCACGTATTTCGTCTCAAAATTTCCCTGGCTGGTCTTTACAATCCAGGTATCCTCTTTTTTCTCAAATCCGGTCACTTCTGTGTCAAACTTAAATTCCACGCCATTGCGAGCCGCATTTTCTGCAAAAGCAATGTTCATGCCGAATGGGCATACAATACCGCCGGTCGGCGCATACAATGCCGCCACCGCTTCATCCGAAATATTGGGCTCTAATTCTACCAGTTCTTTCCTATTAATAATGCGCAGATCTTTGACACCATTTTCGATACCCCTTTCATAGAGCTTTTGCAGATTGGGCATTTCCTCCTCATGGAGACATACGACCAGGGAGCCGTTTTGTTTAAACGGAAAATCAAGCTCTTTGGAAAGCTGCTCCATCATCTGGTTCCCCTCTACATTGAGTTTTGCCATCAGAGAACCGCTCTCAGCGTCAAAACCTGCATGTGCAATAGCGCTGTTGGCCTTGGAAGTCCCGCAGCAGACGTCTTCTTCTTTTTCCACCACACATATCTTGAGCTTATATTTAGAAAGCTCTCTTGCTGAAGCTGCCCCTGATACGCCAGCCCCTATAATTATTACGTCATACATATGATTCACCTATCCTTCCTGGAAAACTAGTTTTTGTATGAAAGAGGCAACAATTACACTCCCTTTCAGAAGTGTAATCATTGCCTCTCCATGCTCTCTGCAATGTCTTATATATATTTCCCAAATAGCTAGCCCTTGGCTTCATTCATGCCAAAGCGCTGGATGTCAATTTACCAAGGAATCACTGCGTACAAACCAACTGCCAGCAGCGCTCCGATTATCGGTCCGCAAAGCGTAATCGCTGCATATCCGAAGTTGGAACTTCCTTTTCCTTTGATCGGAAGAACAGCATGTGCCAGACGAGGTCCGATATCACGCGCCGGGTTGATCGCGTATCCGGTAAGGCCACCTAAGGACATACCGATGGAAACGATGATTCCAAATACTAAGAGGTTGCCTACGCCAGCTGGTGCATCTGCCGGAAGTCCCTTGATGGCAAATACGAGCACAAACGTACCAACAATCTCACTGAGCAGGTTCAATACGGTGTTCGGAATAGACGGAGCACAGCAGAATGTGCCAAGTTTGGTAGCTGCATCATCCGTCGCATCATACTGTCCCTTGAACAAAACGTATACGATACAAGCACCCAGGAATGCACCTGCAAACTGTGCTATGATATATCCGGGCACCAGGTTCCAGGCAAGACTGCCGTCCACTGCCAATGCCAAGGTCAACGCTGGATTGAAATGTGCGCCGGATGCCGCGCCAAAGATAAATGCCGGCACCATAACGGCAAGGCCCCAGGCAAATGTAATCTGAATCGAGCCCGCCCCTTTCATTCCTGATTTATTCAATGTTACATTCGCTACTACGCCGTCTCCTAGGAGAATTAATATCATGGTTCCAACAAATTCTGCAATATATGGTAACATAAGAAGTCCCCTTTCCTTGTATATTTTGCTATCACTGTCAATTTATAACCTTCTCGTTTATAAACACTTCATACTCATTCTACTAGTCTTCCTTCGCCCAGCCGAACGAATATTTTACAGCCTTATTCCAGCCCTTAACCATTGCCTCTCTGTCCTCTTTAGAAATCTGAGGCTTAAAGGTCTGGTCGATCGACCAATTCTTGATGACGTCTTCTTTGCTTGCCCAATATCCTACTGCAAGGCCTGCCAGATAAGCCGCGCCCATAGCCGTTGTCTCTACACAGGAAGGACGGTTTACCGGAGCGTCAATGATGTCTGCCTGCGTCTGCATCAGGAAATTGTTGGCGCTTGCGCCGCCGTCAACCTTGAGGGAATTCAACTCAATACCAGAATCTGCCCGCATCGCCTGTAATACATCATTTGTCTGATATGCCAGAGATTCCAGAGTTGCACGGATAATATGGTACTTATTAACACCTCTGGTAATTCCCACAATTGTTCCTCTTGCATACTGATCCCAATGGGGCGCGCCCAACCCGGTAAATGCCGGTACTACATAACAGCCGTTGGTGTCTTTGACCTTCTTTGCCATATATTCTGAATCTGGCGCGCTGTCAATAATTCTTAGCTCATCACGCAGCCATTGGATGGCTGCCCCGGCAACAAAAATGGAACCTTCCAATGCGTAATTTACTTTGCCGTCAATACCCCATGCAATGGTGGTAACCAGGCCGTTCTTGGAAAATACAGGCTTCTCACCGGTATTCATCAGCATAAAGCATCCCGTTCCATATGTATTCTTTGCCTCGCCTGCTGTGAAACAAGTCTGCCCAAACAATGCTGCCTGCTGATCTCCTGCTGCTCCGCCAACCGGAATCGGACCGCCGAAGAAGGAAGCGTCCGCTGTTCCATATACACAGCTGGACGGTTTTGCCTCGGGAAGCATGCTTGCCGGAATGTCTAATTCCTTCAAGATTTCCTCATCCCATTTCAGATCGTTGATGTTAAATAACATGGTACGGGATGCATTGGAGTAATCGGTCACATGCGCCGCACCCTTTGTCAATTTCCAAATCAACCATGTCTCTACCGTACCAAAGAGGAGCTCACCCTTTTCTGCCCGTTCTCTCACGCCTTCCACGTTATCCAAAATCCATTTCAGCTTCGTACCGGAAAAATAAGCGTCAATCACAAGCCCTGTCTTCTGGCGGAACGTATCTGTAAGTCCCTTCTCCTTTAAGCTGTCACAGTATTCTGATGTTCTTCTGCACTGCCATACAATCGCATGATACACCGGTTCCCCCGTATTCTTATCCCACACAATCGTTGTCTCACGCTGATTGGTAATGCCGATTGCAGCGATATCCTCTGCGGAAGCCCCAATCTTCTGCATTGCCTCCACTGCAACTCCCAACTGCGTAGACCAAATCTCGTTCGCATCGTGCTCTACCCAGCCCGGCTTCGGAAAATACTGTGTAAATTCTTTCTGTGCTACACTGCACATTTCTCCTTTTTCGTTAAAAAGAATACATCTGTTGCTTGTCGTACCGGCATCCAGTGCCATAACATATTTCGCCATAGTAAAATCCTCCTCTGTTTTGATTTGTTTTCTTACTCCGTGTGCACTACATAAACCAAATATCCTGATTTGTCGTAGAAACAGAAATCGCCCCCGCGTCCAATGCTTCGATGACATCCTCCCTGTCGCTGATTAGCCCCCCGGCAATCACCGGCTGCGTGCTGAGTTTGTTGACTCTGCGGATAATCTTAGGCATAACCCCCGGCAGTATTTCAATAAAATCTGCCCTAATCTGTCGCTTCTGCTTCTCAATGCTCTGAAAAGCCCTGGAATCCAAAACAAAAATGCGGAAAACCGTGTATAAAGACAACTCCTTTGCACGATTAATCATATTCATCCGTGTAGAAATAATGCCATCCGCTTTCGTATTTTTATGAATATAATCCACGGC
>CAJUTD010000085.1:10072-12741 GCA_910589635.1 uncultured Lachnospiraceae bacterium
GATTGCTTAATCCCTCGACTAAATCAATGTGTACTAAGGCTATCTTATCTGCTTTCTTGACCCGCTCTACAATCTCTGCGATATTGCACATATCCCCGAAAAGGATAAACACAATTCTCACATCTGATTCCATACATCTTTCAATTCCCTCAAAATTTTTTACCGCAGCTACCACCGGGCAGTCTGCCATTGCATCGTAAAATCTTTGTTCCATGTTTCCTCCACAAATCATGATTACTCTTTTTGTGACTGTCAGTTCCCACCTCCATTTTTAGAATATAAAAAGAGTAGAGTTAATAAACAGCATCTCTGCCGTGTCAACCCTACTCCATTTTCTCCAGGTCACTATTCATTTGGTATGACCTCATACTAGCATCTTCGCCAAAAAGATGCAAGACATTTTTTGCAAAAAATAAAAATATGTCTAAAACTGTCAAAATTTGTATCTTACATTTGTACAAATTGCCAAAATATTTACTTATAAGTCTTCAGAATGTCATACATCTGCTCTATTGTCTTAACTCCCAGCAGCACTTCATCCTCATTGATAACAGTCATTGGAATACGCTCAATTTTATATTTCTCTGCCAGATGCGGATACAGCCTGGCGTCAATCATCCGTGCCTCTACCATCTCTGAAACAGCGGCCATCTGTTGGCAGGTAATCACTTGTTTTGCACAGTGATGGCAGGACAGCGAGACAAAAATTTTCATCTCACTCTTACGTGCCAGTTTGCGAAGCTTTTTCTCTATGCGCTTGTCCATCTCCTGCCCCGGACCGGCCACGTTATAGAGCGCAAGCACAAGTGAATTCATCTCTTTTCCTCCGGTAACGCCGTGGAACGCAATGCCTGTGTACTGCCTCTGGCAGTATATTGCAGTCGCCGGCAGCAGGGAAACGTCGAGTTCTGGCAGCGCTTCCTCCGCCTCCTGCGGTTCATAGAACTGACAAGTCAATTTATCCGATAGCCCAGTCAAATGACGCACCAGCTCCGCCATCTCCACTGACGCCTTGTCCGACAAATCCACAACACATGCCAAATGCGCTTCCCCGGTGAGCTTTCCCAGCACGCCGCAGAGTTGTTCCTCCAACTCTGCGGTAATCAAGCTGCTCTTAGCAGAAATTTTTTCAATTTCCATATGCGTCCCTCCTACAACATGCCTACCAAATCCAGGCTGGGACTTAACGTCTCCTCCCCTGGCTGCCACTTTGCCGGACAAACCTGATCTCCATGCTCCTCCACAAACTTAGCTGCCTGCACCTTGCGCAAAAGCTCCTTGGCATTCCTGCCAATGCCCATATCATGGATCTCGTACGCCTTAACCTTCCCCGCAGGATTGAGAATAAACGTCCCTCTGAGCGCCTGCCCCTCTTCTTCTACAAGTACCCCAAACTGCCGTGCCAGCACGCCCGCAGGATCGGCAAGCATCACATACTGAATCTTACGGATAGTCTCAGAAGCGTCCGCCCACGCTTTGTGCACGAAATGAGTATCCTCTGAGACTGAATAAATCTCACAGCCCTCATTTTGAAAATCCTCATAATGGTCGGCAAGATCGCCAAGCTCTGTCGGGCACACAAACGTAAAATCCGCCGGATAGAAAAACAGTACCGACCAGTGCCCTTTAAAATCCTCCTGGCTCACTTCCGCAAACTCGCCATTTACAAACGCTGATACCCGAAATGGTTCCACCTCTTTGTTAATCATATTTCCCATAGCAATACTCCTTCCTGTCTGTAATATTTAACATTATAAGTTTAAAATTGCAAAATAGCAAATTTTTTCTACTTGCAATACGGAAAAAATATCGTTATAATACATTCACGCAACTCGTAAACAAAATGATATAATGATTTGGAGGTTTTTCTATGGAGAAGGAAAAGAACTTAGGCATTACGAACTTGAATGGGATGTCCGCAGATGACGACACAACCTGCGGCCTCAACGACATGAATTGTTTGGAGACGAAAGACGCTGCCAGCAGTATCACCGATATGAACAGCGCCAGTTCGGACGAAGACACAACTTGCAGCTTCACGGACATGAACTGCACCGGAGAGTAAGGTTTGTAGGAAAAGGGGGCTGTCGCACTAACAGAAATTACAAGGTATAGATTCGTTCAAAAGGTTTACATTGCAAAGCAATGGAAACAACATGCACAAAAAATCTCTTGGGAAGCTAGCTTCCCAGAGTGATTTTTGTGCATTCTGTCTTTGCCGCATAAGCGGCAAGACCTTTTGAACGAGTAAATATACCAGTGCGACGGCCTCTTTTCGCTACTCTTCTATCACATGAATTTCCAAAAAATCAAAGTCTATCTGTTCTACGAAATTGTCCTGGTAAAACCGTGCCTTATCATGGCGTTTAAATTCTGCAATAGTGGCGTCCAGCCAGATTGGCTTACTCAAATCAAACTCATAGCAAACCTGTTCAAGCGCCGCAAACACCTTGTGAGTGCGAGTGTCCTCGCTGTCATCCGTGACAACCATATCGCGCTGGAGATGATTATCCTTAAATATTTTAAACCAAATACGCATAATTATCCTTTCCAAGCTGCTTTCGCTAGTGGCTGGCTTCACACATGAGACAAACACTGCTGCACGAAGCGTTCCCTAGTACAACGAAAATTAAGTCTTTGATATATTCACGCTGGATAATTGATTCAGA
>CAJUTD010000086.1:0-9208 GCA_910589635.1 uncultured Lachnospiraceae bacterium
ACAACATGCACAAAAATCACTCTGGGAAGCTAGCTTCCCAAGATGATTTTTGTACATTCTGTCTTTGCCGCGATAGCGGCAAGACCTTTTGAACGAGTAAATATATTAGTGCGTCACCCTTTGGCAATAAGAAGTCGTGCTAAAGATAAACGGATAGGAAAGCTATACCTATAAGAAGTACACATTATAGCTTTTAACGTCTCAATACAAAAGAACAATTTAAGAAAAAGAGGGAACATTTATGGAACAGATATTAAGTGCATATTATGAAGACAATGCGAGGAAGCTTCGCGGGACAGTTGACAAAATATTATTAAATTTTGGCGGGTTATCAGACAAGGACAGGGATGATTTCTATTCGCTTGCTAACGAGGTGTTTTTAGACGTTATGAATAGATACGACAATTCACAGCCGTTTGATGTATTTCTCTATTCCTGCCTGTCAAACAGAATCAAGACGGAGATAACAGAGCGGAACAGGGAAAAGCGCAGGGCGGACAGATATGCAATCTCCATTGATACGCCAGTCAATGACGGAGAATCCACAATAGGCGATTTAATACCAGATAACTGTAACGTGGAGAAGGAGATATTTGAGGAGAAAGAAGAAGGGTATAGCAGACGAATGATGTTATATCTCAGTAAACTCTCCAATTTACAAAGGGAAGTGCTCAGGCTTGATGCAGACGGTTACCGTCCGCATGAGATTAAGGAGAAGCTGCATATGACAGAGAAGCAGTATACAGACTGTTGTACAGCGATTCATTCTTATAGGAATGTGTCAGTATTGTTCTGAGCATTCATGATAGAAACAGAGATTGCATCAGTGCTATACAAGCGTTTACACAAGATAAGACAAATGCGCCAGTGAATTATCTGGCAGTTACCAAAGATAAAAGGATAGGTCAATGTATGATTTACAGCCCTGATAACTAGGAGGAGGGGATAGAGATGGCAAGACCGCGCAAACAGACTTATACGATGGAAATGTACCTGAAGAAGATTAGAGATGGCGATATTGACAATAATGCCGATGTACAGAGGCATTTTGTCTGGAGCAAAGAACAGATTAATGAATTGATAGTGACTGTTCTCACCGATGAATACATTCCTCCAATTATATTAGGGGAGGAGGAGAATTCGCAGCTGCATATAGCGGACGGCGGCTGTAGAAGCGCCGCCCTGAATAAATTCCGGTATGGTAATTATAAAATCACATCGTCTACGGATGATTCAGTCATTCCATATAAGAAAAAGAGTAAAGATGAAAATGGCAATGTGACATGGGAGGACGCAGTGTTTGATATTAAGAATAAAACATACGAAAAACTTCCAGATGAGCTAAAGAAGAAATTTAATGAATATCAGATTGAAACTGTCATCCATGAAAACTGTGATAGAGCCAGAATCTCAAAATATATTAAAAAATATAATAACCACACACCCATGAATACGGAACAGAAAGCCTTTACCTATATAGACAGGTTTGCGGGAAATATTCGTGCGATTTTAGACAGCAGGTTTTTCCTGGATCACAGCAGCTATTCCGATCAGGAGAAGACGAAAGGCGTGATAGAGAGAGTTGTCATAGAGACAATTATGTGTATATACCATTTTGATAAATGGAAAAAGCAGCCAAAGGCGCTTTGTAAATATCTCAATGATAATGGCTCGGAGGAAGAATTTAATCGGCTTGCAGGCAATTTACATAGATTGGAATGTGTCATTACAGATGACATCAAAAATATTTTCAATAAAAAAGATTCGTTTATTTTTCTTACGCTGTTTGATAAGTTTACGAAATTGGGGATTGAAGATGCAAAGTTTGCCGGTTTTCTCAGGAAGTTTCAAGAGGAATACAGGCCGGCAAGAAAGAATGAAAAGGGACTGCTGTTTGATGAAATTGATAAGGATTTGAGCACGAAAGATAAGACGGTTATCGTCGCTAAACTGGATATGCTTGAAAAATTAATGGTGGAATATCTGCATATCAGCTTGGAGGAGAAGGAAGCAATTTTGGAAAATCATGCGGTTGCCCCCATTGATATCGTCAAAGAATATATGGATGGAAATGTGACAGATGAAGATATGGAATTATATGAGATGATAGCAAATGATGTATCGGAGGCCATCGAAGATATTGATTCAGAATTTTTATCTGATAGTAATAGACCGTCTTTTGTGGCATTAGTTGCCTGTGCGGTGAAAGAGGATACGGATTATCTGCTGGGAGGATGGCTGTCTGAATATGAAAAGAGGAGAGAGCCATTGATTTTGAACCAGAAAGAAAATTTTTTGCAAATGAAGATGGATTTTGAGAGGTATGTTATGGCTCAGGGAAGGAAGAGCGCATAGGTGGAAGTGAAGTGTAAAATATTTCTGAAAACAATCAGAATACCTTTGCAAAAAATGGATATTCTGCTATAATAATAGGACGAATAAGTTTAGGAGGCGTAATCATGGCAGAAGACAGGAAGGCATATATGATTAAAGATGATAAGTTAGGAGAGGTACGGATTGCAGATGAGGTAGTCGCCATTATTGCCGGACTTGCCGCAACAGAGGTGGAGGGCGTAAGTTCTATGGCAGGCAATATTACCAACGAGCTGGTGAGTAAGCTGGGCATGAAGAATCTGTCTAAGGGAATCAAGGTAGATGTACAGGGAAATGTAGTGAGGGTAGACGTAGCCTTGAATATTTGTTTCGGTTATGCGATTCCTGAAGTATCTGCGAAAGTGCAGGAAAGAGTGAAATCTGCCATAGAGAACATGACCGGTCTGGAAGTGAGCAATATCAATATACGCATTGCAGGCGTGAACATAGAGAAGCGCAAATAGAGAACCTTTAAAAGTAAAGACGTAAATAAATAGGGATGTCTTTAAGGCATCCTTTATTTTATATTATTTAGGGAGGAAGAATGAGTCGCAGAGAAATCAGGGAGCAGATTTTTAAACTGCTGTTCCGGGCAGAGTTTTACGAAGGAGAAGAGCTTGAGGAACAATGCCAGCTGTTTTTTGAGGAGCTTGGTCAGGAAGACGCTAAGGACACAGATTATATTCAGAGTAAGTATGAGGATATTTTAGGGCATATTACAGAGATCGACGCCATGGTTAATGAGGTGGCGCAGGGCTGGAAGACCAGCCGTATGGGCAAGGTGGATTTGACCCTGATTCGTCTTGCGGTATATGAGATGAAATTTGAGGAGGATGTTCCACAAGGGGTGGCGATAAACGAGGCGGTTGAGCTGGCAAAGAGCTATGGTACGGATGACTCGTCATCTTTTGTCAATGGAATTCTTGCAAAACTGGTATGACAAAAAATGTATATACGGTAGGACAGGTCAATACCTACATTAAAAATATGTTTACCCAGGATTTTATGATGAACCGCATTTATGTCAAGGGTGAAGTGTCAAACTGTAAGTACCACACATCAGGCCATATTTATTTCACTCTCAAAGATGAGACAGGCGCTTTGCATGCAGTTCTCTTTGCTGGTAACCGCAAAGGGCTGGCATTTGATATGAGGAATGGGGATAATGTAATTGTGTTGGGTTCGATTTCCGTTTATGAGCGGGATGGTAAATACCAGCTCTATGCCAGGGAGATTCTTTTGGACGGCGCAGGGCTTTTGTATCAGCGGTTTGAGGCCTTGAAGCGGGAGTTGGAAGAAATGGGGATGTTTGCGCCGGTATATAAACAGCCCATCCCTCAATACATTAAGACGCTTGGCATTGTTACAGCGCCTACGGGAGCGGCAATCCGAGATATTCAGAACATTACCGGCCGCAGAAATCCCTATGTGCAGATGATTCTCTATCCTGCACTGGTACAGGGGGATGGAGCGGCGGCAAGTATTGTCAACGGAATCCATGCGCTGGAGAGGCTCGGCGTGGATGTGATGATTGTCGGCAGGGGCGGCGGTTCGATGGAAGATTTGTGGGCGTTTAATGAAGAAATTGTGGCGCGCGCCATATTTGAGTGTTCCGTGCCGATTATCTCGGCGGTGGGGCATGAGACAGATACCACCATTGCTGATTATGTGGCCGATTTGCGTGCGCCTACACCTTCAGCGGCGGCAGAACTTGCAGTCTATGATGTCCGTCAGTTACAGGGGCAGCTCCTTACTATGCAAATGGAGCTGAACCGCAGGCTTGGTGAGAAGTTACAGTATTGCCGGGAGAAGCTCAAACAGTTTGAGAGGAATGTGAAACTGTTCAGTCCGGAGAACCGGCTTAATGACAGACGGCAGATGGCGGCAGACCTGGCAGAGAAACTTGAGTTTATCATGCAGCAGCGACTGGCTGTCAGCAGGCATGAATTAGAGCTGTACGCTGGAAAACTTGAGGCAATGTCCCCAGCCAGGAAATTGAGCCAGGGCTATGCATTTGTATCAGATAAGGCAGGCAGGGGAATACAGGATGTGGACAATTTACAGCAGGGAGATATGTTAAATATCCATATGATGAACGGCAGGGTGAAAGCGCAGGTATACGAGATATCTAAGACTACTGTTGTGAACGAAAAACGGTAATAGGCAATGAAAACGAGGTGAACGAATTATGGGTAAAGGCGAACAACAGGAGGCATCCTTAGAAGAAACGTTTCAGGAGATATCATCCATTATAGAAAAAATGCAGGAGCGGGAAGTAACCTTGGAGGAGTCCTTTTCCCTTTATGAACAGGGCATCCGAAAACTAAAGCTCTGCAATGACAAAATTGACAATGTTGAAAAGAAAATGCTCCTGCTCAATCAGCAGGGAGAACTGGAGGCATTTGATGAATAAAGATTTCAGTGAAGAAGTGACAGCCCGCATTGGACAGATACAGAAAATTCTCGAGAAATATCTGCCCGAAGAGGTGGGGCCCCAAAAGACGGTGATTGAGGCGATGAATTACAGTGTCAGGGCAGGAGGCAAGCGTCTTCGCCCTATGCTGATGTGGGAGACGTACCGGATGTTTGGCGGGAGGTCCGAGGTCATTGAGCCGTTTATGGCAGCGATTGAAATGATACATACATATTCGCTGGTGCATGATGATCTTCCGGCTATGGACAACGATGAATTTCGTCGGGGGAAGAAGACGACGCATGCACAGTACGGTGAGGCAATGGGAATTCTTGCCGGAGACGGCTTGCTCAATTATGCTTTTGAGACAGCGGCAGGAGCTTTTGATATTGAGCCGGGAAATATGCAGATTGGTAAGGCTATCTCTGTGCTTGCAGGCAAATCTGGAATCCATGGCATGTTGGGTGGACAGTGCGTGGATGTGGAGTTGGAGGGGAAAGCAGTTACGGAGGAGACGCTGCGGTTTATCTATTGTCTGAAGACAGGGGCATTGTTGGAGGCGTCTATGCTGATTGGAGCAATCCTTGCCGGGGCTACCCAGAGTGAACAGCAGAAAGTGGAACAGGCGGCCGCAGAGCTGGGACTCGCGTTTCAGATTCAGGATGATATTTTAGATGTTATCAGTACAACAGAAGATTTGGGCAAGCCTGTGGGCAGTGACGAGAAGAACCACAAGACTACCTGGGTGACGTTATTTGGAATTGAGCGGGCCAAGCAGGAAGTGGAAGAATTGTCAAAACACAGTGTGGCGTTGATGGATACATTGGTGGTAAAAAATGAATTTCTTACCACGCTTATGCTTGATTTGATTCACAGAAAGAAATGACAGGAGATGGTATTTCCTATGGTTATGGACAAGATAAAAGAAGCCAACGATATCAAGAAGTTGGACAAGGCGCAGCTGCCGATACTGGCACAGGAGATTCGTGATTTTCTGATTCAAAAGATTTCCGAGAACGGCGGACATTTGGCCTCTAATTTGGGGACAGTGGAGTTGACAATGGCGCTGCACCTGGTCTTTCAATTGCCGCAGGACAAGATTATATGGGATGTAGGACATCAATCCTACACGCACAAGATACTTACCGGGAGGCGGGGAGGGTTTGAACAGCTCCGCAAATATGGCGGTATGAGCGGCTTTCCCAAGCGTAAGGAGAGTTCCTGCGATTGTTTTGACACAGGACACAGTTCAACGTCCATTTCGGCAGGATTAGGTTATGCGGAAGCACGGGAAATAACGGGGGGATCCTACAAAGTAGTTTCCGTGATTGGAGATGGAGCAATGACTGGCGGGATGGCGTATGAGGCTTTGAATAATGCTTCGCGCCTGAAGACCAACTTTATTATTGTACTCAATGATAATAATATGTCCATTTCTGAGAATGTAGGCGGCCTTTCCAGACATTTGGGGAACCTTCGTACGGCTGACGCCTACCAGGGGTTGAAAGAGGGTGTTACCAATTCTCTCAATAAGATACCGGTTGTGGGGGATCGCATTGTCACACGTATTCGGCGTACAAAGAGCGGTATTAAACAGCTCTTCATACCGGGCATGTTGTTTGAGAATATGGGAATTACTTATTTAGGTCCGATAGATGGACATGATATAGGGTTGATGGCAAGGACATTGCGCGAGGCATCAAAGGTCAACGGAGCGGTACTTGTCCATGTGCTGACGAAGAAAGGGAAGGGGTATGCGCCGGCGGAACGTCATCCGGCAAGATTTCATGGAGCAGAGCCTTTCGCCGTTGATACGGGGCTTCCGTTGAAGCGCAGGACGGTGGCGAATTACACAGATATATTTTCTACGGTTATGCGCAAACTGGGAGAGCGCGATGAAAAAGTTGTGGCAATTACGGCGGCGATGAAGGATGGCACTGGCTTAAAGCGGTTTCATAATATGTTCCCGGAGCGTTTTTTTGACGTAGGGATTGCCGAAGGCCATGCAGTTACGTTTGCAGCAGGTTTAGCTGCGGCAGGGCTCAAGCCGGTGGTGGCAGTGTATTCCTCTTTTTTGCAGCGCGCATACGATCAGATTCTGCACGATGTCTGCATTCAGGATTTGCCGGTAGTGTTTGCAATTGACCGTGCAGGACTTGTGGGAAGCGATGGGGAGACGCACCAGGGAATTTTTGATTTGTCTTATCTTTCTACGATACCCAATATGAGTGTTTTAGCGCCCAAGAATAAGTGGGAGCTTTCCGATATGCTGAAATTTGCCGTGGATTTCGGGCATCCCATAGCCATTCGCTACCCCAGGGGCAAAGCGTATGATGGGCTCAAAGAATTTCGGGAGAAAATTATTTATGCGAAGAGTGAGGTCATTTACCAGGAGCAGGAAATTGCGCTGCTTGCCGTGGGAAGTATGGTGGAAACGGCAGCACAGGTATATGGGTTGCTCAAATCTATGGGATATTTCTGCTCACTCGTCAATGTTCGTTTTGTGAAGCCGCTGGATACCGAATTGTTGGACAGCCTTCTGGAAAAACATGATTTTTTGGTGACATTGGAAGAAAATGTGGAGAGCGGTGGTTTTGGGGAACATGTTGTTCAGTATTTCAACAATAAGGATGCAAAACATATGCCCAGGATCCAAAATATTGCTCTGCCTGATATTTATGTAGAACATGGAAATGTGGAGATTTTGAAGAGTGAGCTTGGAGTGGATGCAGAATCTATCGTGAAGCGGATTGTGGCAGCTTATGTGCGTAGATAGAAGGTCATCTATGACTGAGTATATTTTAGAAATGGAAAGGTTATTACATGAAAGAACGTTTGGACGTGCTGCTTGTACAGCGCGGGCTTGCCCCCTCCCGGGAAAAGGCCAAGACAATGATTATGGAGGGAAATGTGTTTGTGGCAGGCCAGCGGGAAGATAAGGCGGGCAGTACTTTTGATACACAAGCGAAGATTGAGATTCGGGGAAATACCTTGAAATATGTAAGCCGCGGCGGCCTGAAACTGGAAAAAGCCATAGAGAATTTTAGCATCGTATTACAAGATAAAGTGTGCATGGATATTGGAGCTTCCACCGGAGGCTTTACGGACTGCATGCTTCAAAATGGCGCCGGCAAAGTCTATGCCGTTGATGTCGGCTATGGGCAGTTTGCCTGGAATCTGCGGCAGGACCCGCGGGTAGTCTGTATGGAAAAGACGAATATCCGCTATGTAACGCCGGAGGATATTGAGGATGTGCTGGATTTTGCATCGGCAGACGTATCTTTTATCTCCCTCACGAAAGTATTGCCAGCGGCAAAAGAATTGTTGTCGTCTGTGGGTGAGATGGTGTGCCTGATTAAACCACAGTTTGAGGCTGGTCGTGAGAAAGTGGGGAAAAAGGGCGTAGTCCGTGATCCCAAAGTTCATATGGAAGTCATTGACAAAGTTCTTGTATTTGCCAGGGAGATGGGATTTTGCATTTTGAACCTGGACTTTTCTCCCATAAAAGGACCGGAAGGAAATATAGAGTATCTTGTGCACATTAAGAAGGAGGTAGAGACACAGATGGAAGCTGTGGATATGCCTGGGAGCGTGACAAGGATACAGGGAGAAATTGTGGATGTGTCTGCGATCGTGGCGCGGGCACATGAAGCTTTGAAATCGAAGACTCCGCAGCAGGCTGGCGAAGAGACAGGGCAGGAATAGAGAAAGGGGCATATGGTGCAATGAAGCATTTTTACATCATTGTAAATCCGAGGCGGGATCAGCAGTTGAAGCTTACAAAGGAGATTCAAAATTTTATTCTGGATAATGGCGGGATATGTGACTATCAGGTAAATCGGGAAGAAGAGGGAATGATGTTTGAGGAGGGGAGGATTCCCATAGATACCGAATGCATTTTGGTTGTAGGCGGGGATGGAACCCTGCTTCGGGCAGCGCGCAACATGGCAGAGCGGAATATTCCCCTTATTGGTATTAACACCGGCCATGTTGGTTATCTTTGCGAGTTGGAGAAAGACTCGGCAATCCAGGGGATTCAGCGGTTGCTGGAAGGCGCTGATTACGTGGTGGAGCAAAGGATGCTGTTGTCGGGCAGTTGTATCAGCGAATATGGAACAATTGCGGGCAGGCTGGCACTCAATGATATTGTCATTTACAGGTGCGGTGCGCTTCAGGCAATGGACTTTGTTATTTCTGTGAATGGAGAACATTTGAATACATATAATGCTGACGGCATTATCATAGCTACGCCTACCGGCTCCACTGCTTACAGTATGTCAGCAGGAGGACCTATTGTAGATCCCCAGGCAAGGCTGCTTGTTGTGACGCCAATCTGTCCTCATACGCTCAATGCCAAAAGTATTGTGTTGGGTGCAGAGGATGAGATTGCTATTGAAGTACAGGCTCGCGGTGAAGGGCAGC
>CAJUTD010000086.1:9218-9458 GCA_910589635.1 uncultured Lachnospiraceae bacterium
GAGGTTAGTTTTGATGGAGCCCCGGTGGGAGCATTGAAGGCAGGCGAGCAGATAGTTGTGAGGAAGGCGCAGGCATGTACAGGAATACTGAAATTGAGTCGTCAGAGCTTCTTGGAGAGGCTCAGAAAGAAATTGCAGGGATATGCCGGTGAGTGAGCAAGAGAAGATAATATAATATAAGGCTCTCTGAGAATGGGAGAGCAGAAAGTACAAGTTTACTGCCCATGGATGGGAGGATAG
>CAJUTD010000086.1:9469-12579 GCA_910589635.1 uncultured Lachnospiraceae bacterium
TGGAATCATGAAATCAAGACGTCATGCAAAAATTTTAGAGATCATTGCCAAGAATAATATCGAGACGCAGGAGGACTTGTCGGATTTTTTGGAACGTGAGGGTTTCCATGTGACGCAGGCGACCATTTCCCGGGATATCCGGGAGCTAAAGCTGACAAAGGTTGCCGGGAAAGCAGGACGTCAGAAATATGTGTCTTTAGGTGAAAGCTATGCGGATATGAGGGAAAAGTATGTGCGTATTTTTCAGGACGGATTTGTTTCCATGGACATGGCACAGAATATTTTGGTGATTAAGACGGCATCAGGAATGGCTATGGCAGTTGCGGCTGCATTAGATGCGATGGACTGCCATGAGATTGTAGGTAGCATCGCGGGGGATGATACTATTATGTGTGCGGTACGGACAGTGGAAGATACGGAACAGTTGATGAAACGTCTGCGAAGGCTGGTGGAGGGAAAACCCTCATAAAATTTATATTTGCCATATGAGAGAGTAGAAGGAGAATATATATGTTAGTTAGTCTGCATGTAAAAAATCTGGCATTGCTGGAGGAAGCAGAGGTGGAATTTGGAAATGGGTTAAATATCCTTTCCGGGGAGACTGGTGCGGGAAAATCTATTATCATCGGCTCCATCAATCTTGCACTGGGTGAGAAGGCGCCCAAAGAAATGCTTAGGGATCAGGCAGAGTATGCCTTGGTGGAATTGATTTTTCGGGTAGATGATGAAGAGCAAGTCAGGCAGCTGCAGGAATTGGACATTTATCCTGAGGATGGCGAGGTTATCATGTCGCGTAAGATTACGGCGACGAGGAGCGTAGGGAAGATTAATTCAGAAACGGTTTCAGCTTCATGCATGAGGAACGTGGCCTCTCTTCTTATTGATATCCATGGGCAGCATGAGCACCAATCGCTGCTTCATAAGAAGAAACATTTGGAAATCTTGGATGAATTTGCCGGAGCAAAATTGAATGGCAAAAAGCAAATATTGAAAAAATATTATCAGGAATATCAAAAAGCGCTTGAGGAACAGAGGCAGGCATTGCAGGATGGAGAAGGAAGAGAGCGGGAGCTTTCTTTTTTGGAATATGAGATTCAGGAAATCAAAGATGCAAACCTAATTCTGGGTGAGGATGAAGAATTAGAAGCCGCTTACCGAAAAATGTCGAATAACCGGAAGATTATGGAGGCAGCGGGAAACGCCTATGAAATGACGGGCGGAGGTGTAAGCGCTACGGAACAGATTGGCCGGGCGCTTCACGAATTGCAGTCCGCGGCAGAGTATGACCCGGAATTAGGGGAACTCAGCGGCCAGCTTGAAGAGATTGATAATTTATTGAATGACTTTAATAGGGAATTATCGGGTTATATGACAGACAGTGAATTTGATGAAGAGACTTTCTATGAGACAGAAAAGAGGTTGGATGTTGTCAACCATCTCAAAGACAAATTTGGTGGCAGCATTGAGGCTGTGCTGAGAGCGAAAGAGGAGAAGGAACTTCGCTTTCAACATTTACAGGATTATGAGGAATATCTGGGACAGCTTGAGAAACGTCTGCGTGAAACGGAGGCGGAGCTGGCCGCAATTTCCGGGGAAGTATCGCAAATTCGCCAAAAATTTGCTAAAAAATTGACAAAGCAGGTAAAAGCGGCATTGATAGATTTGAATTTCCTGGATGTGAAGTTTGTCATGGAATTTACGGATTCTGGTAAATATACGGCAAATGGACGAGACGAGGCAGAATTTTTGATTTCTACTAATCCGGGAGAACCGCTAAAACCTCTTGGAAGGGTAGCTTCTGGTGGAGAGCTCAGCAGGATTATGTTGGCGATTAAAACAATCCTAGCGGAGAGTGATCGGATTGAGACATTAATATTTGACGAGATTGATACAGGCATTAGTGGTAGAACTGCGCAGATGGTGGCGGAAAAGATGAACCTTATCGGCAGGAACCACCAGGTAATTTGCATTACGCATTTGCCACAGATAGCAGCTATGGCGGACAGTCATTTTCTTATCAGCAAAAATGTGGTAAAAAATGGAACTTTTTCTAAGATTGTTCGTTTACAGGAAGAAGAAAGCATCACTGAACTTGCAAGGATGCTGGGCGGCGTCAAAATTACCGATACGGTGCTGGAGAGCGCAAAGGAAATGAAAGAGCTGGCGTGTGCAGCAAAAAATCTTGATTCATCAAAATCTTAATGATTACAAAAATCTCCCAGAGTGAAAACGCAAGAATTTCACATACTAAAAAAGATTTCAGGTCAGCTTGAAATTTTTTGAGAGGGTGTGTGAGAAGTTGAAAGAACAGAAAAGAAAAAAGATGCGGTATCAGATATGGGTTGCCCGTGCAAGTTTAATTGCCGGCTTCTGCTGGGGCGTATTTTTTACTTATACTGTCTTTGCAGAAGCCATACCGGATAAGATTCATATCGAAAAAGGCGAGGCGGAGATTTTTAATTTTCATGTGCCTGTTACCGGTGAATTACAGCAGGAGGGCGTAGAAGTATTTGGAAACCAGTCTCCTGCGGTAGAGGAAGACAAGATAACGCTGGATTTGAACGAAAGCTTTTCCCTGAAATCTCAGGAGCAGGGAAAATATAATATGTCCTGTAAGCTTTTGGGCTTGTTTCATATTAAAGATGTTTCCGTGGAAGTCATGGACAAAGAACAAGTGGTGCCTTGTGGCGTTCCGGTTGGGATTTATGTGAAAACGGATGGCGTCATGATTGTTGGAACAGGTACTATTGTTGGCAATGATGGCATGAGCCATGAACCGGCGGCAAATCTTGTGAAGAGTGGAGATTATGTAAAAACTGTCAATGATGAAATTGTAGAAGATAAGGAAGATTTGATTGAGAAAATCAACCAGTGTCAGGGGGAACCTGTGATACTGGGTGTTTTGCGGGAAGAGGAATATATCCATTTAAAAGTGGAGCCGGTTGAGACGGAGGAAAATGAATATAAACTGGGAATATGGGTGAGAGATGATCTGGCGGGTGTAGGAACGCTGACATTTTATGATTCTCAGGGACGTTACGGCGCACTCGGCCATCCGGTCAGCGATATGGATACCGGATTGAAAGTCAGTCTCAACGAGGGTATATTGT
>CAJUTD010000087.1:0-4781 GCA_910589635.1 uncultured Lachnospiraceae bacterium
CGATATGGATAAGAGAGGAATTTTAGTTGTGGTATCCGGCTTTTCCGGCGCCGGCAAAGGAACCATTATGAAACGCCTGTTAGAGGATTATTCGGACAGCTATGCGCTCAGCATTTCTGCAACTACGCGCTCGCCAAGGCCGGGGGAGATCCATGGCAGGGAATACTTTTTCGTCTCCAAAGCAGAATTTGAGAAGATGATTGAGGAGGACGCATTGATTGAGTATGCCCAATATGTAAATAATTATTATGGTACGCCTAAGGACTATGTATTTCGGCAGTTAGAAGCGGGCAGGGATGTAATTCTGGAAATAGAAATTCAGGGCGCCCTCAAAGTCAAAGAGGCCTATCCCGATACTCTTTTGATGTTTGTTTCCCCGCCGAGTGCCGGGGAACTGAAAGACCGCCTTGTGAACAGAGGGACGGAAGATATTGCGACCATTGAATCGAGGTTAAACCGCGCCTGGCAGGAAGCTCAGGGAGTGGAAAACTATGATTATTTTGTAATTAATGATGACCTGGAGGAATGTATGCAGGAAGTGCACAGTATCATAAGAAATGAACATGCCAGGGTGGCAAGGAACCATGCAGTAATTGAAAATATAAGAGCAGAACTGAAGGGTTTTGCGAAAGGAGATTGATTATTATGATGTTACATCCATCTTATTCGGATTTGATGAAAGTGGTAAACAGCGGTGTGGAGACCGGCGATGAACCAGTGGTGAACAGCCGTTATTCCATCGTTCTGGCGACTTCAAAGAGAGCCAGGCAGATTATCAGCGGCGATGATCCCATGATAGACAGCCCTTCTAACACGAAACCATTGTCAATTGCGGTGGAAGAAGTTTTCAACAGTAAAGTGACAATTGTCGGCGAAGAGGAATCAGAGGAAGTAGAAGAAGCGTGAGAGTTTTAGTTGTTTCACTAGGGTGCGATAAGAATCTGGTTGATACAGAGTTTATGATTGGAACTTTGCAGGCCAGCGGACATACGTTTACCAATGAAGAAGATGAGGCAGATGCTATTGTCATCAATAGCTGCTGCTTTATTAATGATGCCAAGGAAGAGAGCATCAATACTATTCTGGAAATGGCAGAGTACAAGAAGCTTGGAAGCTGTAAGGCACTGATCGTCACTGGCTGCCTTGCTGAACGGTACCGGGAGGAAATTATCACAGAGATTCCAGAAGTAGACGTTGTACTTGGAACCAATTCTTATGAGGAGATTGCAACGGCTCTTGAGGAAGCTCAGAAGGGAAAGCGTTATACGCGTTACCATTCTCTGGAGGGACTTCCTGTGCACAAAGCAAAACGCTCCCTGACTACAGGCGGGCATTATGCACATCTGAAAATTGCCGAGGGCTGTGACAAACATTGTAGTTACTGTATCATTCCATCTATTCGCGGCGCTTACCGCAGTGTGCCCATGGAGGATATACTTGCGCAAGCGCGGGATTTGGCTGCACAGGGCGTCAAAGAATTGATTCTGGTAGCACAGGAGACGACGTTATACGGCGTGGATTTGTATGGAGAGAAATCCCTGCATAAACTGCTGGATGAACTGAATTTTATCGAGGGCATCCGTTGGATTCGTATCATGTACTGTTATCCCGAGGAGATATACGAAGAGCTGATTGCATCCATCAAGCGCAATGAAAAGGTGTGCCATTACCTTGATATGCCGATTCAGCATATTAATGATGCCATCTTGAAACGGATGGGACGGCGGACGACGAAGGCGGAGCTGACAGAGGCCATCTCCCATTTGAAAAAAGAGATTCCTGATATTACGCTGCGTACTACGCTGATTGCCGGTTTTCCTGGAGAGACACAGGAAATGCACGAGGAGTTGATGTGCTTTTTGAATGAAGTGGAATTTGACCGCTTGGGGGCGTTTCCCTATTCGCCGGAAGAAGGAACCCCAGCAGCGGAATTTGCCGGGCAAATAGAAGAGGGGCAGAAGGAAAAATGGCGCGACGAGATTATGGAGCTTGAGGAAGAGATTATTTTTGATAAGAATGAAGAGCTGAAAGGACGCGAGCTGCCAGTGATGATTGAGGGTCGCGTAGACGGCGAAAATGCCTATGTCGGAAGAACCTACCGGGATGCGCCGGAGATTGACGGTTATATTTTCATCAATACGGATGAACAGCTGATGACTGGCGATTTTGTGAAGGTTCGCGTAACGGGGGCGTATGA
The DNA here is from genome assembly GCA_910589635.1 of uncultured Lachnospiraceae bacterium. GTDB lineage: Bacteria > Bacillota > Clostridia > Lachnospirales > Lachnospiraceae > Petralouisia. The sequence goes on from CAJUTD010000087.1 coordinate 2,198, forward strand.
ATATGATTTGATAGGAGAGGTGATATCATGAATTTACCAAACAAACTGACAATCCTGCGCGTGGTTTTAATCGTACCGTTTGTGCTCTGCATGTTAGTTCCGGGATTGGGCAATGCTGGCATGTATGCCGCGGTGGCAATCTTTATCATTGCAAGCCTTACAGACCTTTTTGATGGAAAAATTGCAAGAAAGTACAACCTTGTTACAAATTTCGGCAAATTTATGGATCCCTTAGCGGATAAACTTCTGGTAGCGGCAGCATTAATCTGCCTTACGGCAAATGGAAGGCTTGCAGCCTGGATTTCTATTATTATCATTAGCCGTGAGTTTATTATCAGTGGTTTTCGTCTGGTAGCGTCTGACAATGGCGTCGTAATTGCTGCCAGTTATTGGGGAAAATTTAAGACAACATTTCAAATGGTTATGATTGTCATGCTGATTTTAGATTTTGATAATGAAATCTATCAGATTTGTGCATTGGCAGTTACATATATTGCACTGATACTGACGTTGATTTCCCTGATAGATTATCTGATTAAGAATAAAGACGTTCTGAAAGAGCAAAAATAAAGTTGGGAAAGACAAAGAAAAGGACGTTGATATTATGACAGTAGAATTGATTTGTGTAGGAACAGAGTTGCTACTTGGCAATATTGTCAATACGAATGCGGCTTTCATTTCAGAAAAATGTGCGATGCTTGGGCTTTCTATGTTCTACCAGAGTGTGGTGGGAGACAATGAACGCCGGCTTGAGGAACTTCTGAAAACAGCCCAAAAGCGCTCGGATGTCATCATTCTCTGCGGAGGATTAGGGCCCACGCAGGATGATCTTACCAAAGAGACGGCAGCTAAAGTTCTGGGCAGGCCGTTAGTGGAAGACACAAGGGCGCGTAAAGAAATTGAGGAATTCATGGCAAAGCGCAGCCGCAATGTTACAGAGAATAACTGGAAACAGGCGCTTGTGCCTAAGGATAGTAAAGTATTATATAATCCCAATGGGACTGCGCCGGGCATCATTATGGAGGAAGGCGAACAACGCATCATCCTTTTGCCTGGCCCGCCGAATGAGCTGATTCCTATGTTTGAAGAACAAGTTTACCCCTATCTGCATGCGATTCAGCCGGAGACCATTTGTTCTAAGATGGTGAAATTGTGTGGCATAGGTGAGAGTTCTGCTGAGACGAAAATATTGGATTTGATTGAAGGACAGACGAATCCCACTGTGGCGCCATATGCCAAGACTGGAGAAGTGCACTTGAGGCTCACAGCGAAAGCTGCAAGTGAAGCAGAGGCATATCAACGGATCGTTCCGGTGGAAGAAGAGTTGAAAGCGCGATTTGGCAATCTGATCTATACCGATGATCCGACGGTAACGCTGGAGATGGCGGTGTATGAGCTGTTAAAGGCCCATAACCTTACGGTGACAACCGCCGAATCCTGTACGGGCGGGCTGCTTGCCGGCAGGCTTATCAATGTACCGGGCATTTCCACATATTTGAAAGAGGGATATGTCACTTATTCCAATGAAGCCAAAGAAAAACTTCTGGGTGTTCCGGCAGAGATTTTACGGCAGTACGGCGCAGTCAGTTCGCAGACAGCAGAAGCGATGGCAGAAGGCGCAGCCAAAGCGGCAGGGGCAGATATAGGTATTGCCGTCACAGGGATTGCCGGGCCTGACGGTGGAACAGAGGACAAGCCGGTCGGGCTTGTGTACATGAGCTGTTACTGCCGAGGCAAATTATACACAGAGAAGAACCAGTATACCGGAAGCCGTAGTAAAATTCGCGAATATTCCGTGGCAAGTGCGCTGACACTGCTGAGGCGGGCAATACTGGAACATTAATCGTTCAAGCTGTCATGCGGTGTCATGGCGGCTGAACGTATTTAGGAGGTGACCCTATGCGGATTATTGCGGGGAAGGCAAGAAGCCTGCCGCTGAAAACAATCTCAGGGTTAGACACGAGACCTACCACGGACAGGGTGAAAGAGACGCTATTTAATATGTTAAATCCCTTTTTGCTGGACTGCCAGTTTCTTGATCTGTTTGCTGGGAGCGGCCAGATGGGGCTGGAAGCAGTAAGCCGCGGCGCCCAAAAGGCAGTGTTTGTGGAGAATAACAAAAAAGCAGCAGCATGTATTGAGCAAAATATTCAGTTCACTAAATTTACAGAAAACTGTACCCTGCTTAGAAAGGATGTGGTTTCAGCCATCCGTTGGATGGAAGGGCGGGAGGATTTTGATATCGTATTTATGGATCCTCCTTATGACAAAAATTTAGAGGCGGATGCACTGCGGGCGTTATCATCATCCGACATCATTCATGAAGGCTCCTTAGTTATTGTAGAGGCGTCTCTCAATACGGATTTATCCTATGCTGTGGATTTTGGTTATGAAGTTACGAAAGAGAAAGCATATAAAACCAATCAACATATTTTTTTACGGTTTACTAAGTAAGCCGGAGAATGAGGGTGACATATGAAAAGAGCAATATATCCGGGCAGTTTTGATCCGGTGACCTTTGGGCATATAGATATGATTGAACGATCCGCAAAAATCGTAGACGAGCTGGTAGTGGCAATTTTGA
>CAJUTD010000087.1:4791-11759 GCA_910589635.1 uncultured Lachnospiraceae bacterium
AGTGCAAAAAATCCATTGTTTTCTGTGGAAGAACGTGTTAGTATGTTAAAGGAAACAGCTGGCCATGTCCCCAATGTAAAGATAACATTTTTTGATGGGCTCTTGATTGATTACGCCAAGAAAATTGAGGCTACAATTATTATAAGGGGACTTCGCGCTGTGACTGATTTTGAATATGAGCTACAAATTGCTCAGACCAATCGGATTGTCAACTCAGGCATAGATACCATTTTTCTGACTACCAGTCTGGAATATGCCTATTTGAGTTCTACCATCGTCAAGGAGGTTGCCTCTTATGGAGGTGACATCTCCCATTTTGTACCGAAACAGTTGATACCGCAAATTTATGAAAAATATATACGTTAGGAGCAATGTGTATGAGCAGCAAAATCGAACAGGCGATTGATGAGATTGAAGACTTCATTGAAAACTGTAAATTTCAGCCGTTTTCTAACACAAAAATCATCGTAGACAAAGAGGAACTGGAGAACTTATTAGCAGAACTTAGACATAGGACGCCGGATGAAATTAAGCGTTACCAGAAAATGCTCGGCAATAAGGAGGCAATTCTCGCAGATGCTAAGGCCAAGGCGGAAGCTATCATTAACAAAGCTGAGGTACATACTACGGAGTTAATCAGCGAGCATCAGATTATGCAGCGAGCATATGCGCAGGCAGATGACGTGGTGAGGATTGCCAGCGGACAAGCACAGGAGATTTTGGATAATGCAACCATTGATGCCAACAACATTCGTATGGGCGCTATTCAATACACAGACGATATGCTTAACAGCATAGAAGAGATTATCGTGATGGCAATAGAGACAACAGGCGCCAGGACTGACAGTCTGCTTGGATCTTTGCAGGCGTGTTATGACAAGGTAAATGCAAACCGCAGGGAATTAGCTCCGGCAGAGATGGAGGCAGCGTTAAGCCAGGAAACGCAACAGGCAGCATCGGCAGGTAAAGAACCTGCTCAGGAAATCAAGCTGACGGATATCAATTAGCCGAAAGACTGCGAATCCTTTTGTAAATCGGGCCCACAAAATTAATGAGCCATTGTCTGTGTCAGCAGGAGTGCGAGACCGACGGAAATCGCTGTCCCTAAGAGTTTCATCTTCAGGTACGGAATCATGGATAATTTACTGTCTTTCACCATGGAGGCAGTCTGTGCAAAGCCGGAAAGCCCGCCAAAAGCAGTAAATGATACCATCAGAGGATAGGCGAGTGGGAAATCTAATCCCAGTCTTGCTGTGTAGGAGATACCATTGGTGATTTCCGTACATCCAATCAGCAGGCATTTTATCAGAGGATTGGATATCGGAAGCATTGTCGTCATTTGTGCGAGAATAGCGAAGAGGATGATATATCCTCCCAGTTTTGCCAGTGTTTCAAAACCGTTCATAATACCGGCGTCTATGAGCTGAAGGTTCATGGATGCCGTTTTTTTAGAGGATTTTGCTTTGGGCGCGGCAAAATGTTGTCTGCGGTTCCATATCATATATAGTACAAGCGGGGGAACGTACAGTATAAGATAAGTGGCAAGGCGCAGATCAGGCCTCCCCAAACTTTCGCTGAGGATAAAGCTGCCGACGAACATTGGGCTGATATTATTGCAGGCGCAAAATAGCCGTTGTCCTTCTTCACGGCTCATTTTCCCGGACTGTACCAAATCGGCGGTAATTTTACTCCCCATAGGAAACCCGAACAGTAACCCGGCAATTAGCGGATAAAGCCCGGCACTGCTTATAGGGAAGAATTTTCCGATAAAACGGTGGGCAGCGCTTGCACAGCTGTCGAGAATCCCGGATTGTATCAATATGTAGGAGAGAATAGAAAACGGCAGCAGCGTAGGTAGCATATTCTCATACCAGAGATTGAGGCCGATCGTAGCGGCGCCTACCGATTCCCTGGGAAAAGCAAGAATATAAATTAAAAAACCAACTAAAATAATAATGTACATGAATTTTTTCATAGTTTATTCTATGAGGCAATTATATAAATATACCAATGGAGGAGAGCAATCATGAGAGTATGTGAACAACTAAAGCCGAAGAAAGTATTTGCGTATTTTGAGGATATCTGCCAGATTCCCCACGGGTCACGCAATACTAAGGCAATTAGCGACTATTGCGTATCTTTTGCCAAAGACCACAATCTTAAATATATTCAGGATGAGGACAATAATGTGGTTATTTTCAAAGAGGCTTCCGCAGGTTATGAGGCTTGTGAGCCAATTATCATCCAGGGGCATCTGGACATGGTATGCGAAAAAGAAAGCGGCGTAGACATTGATTTTGAGAAGGATGGTTTGCGTTTGTATGTGGATGGAGATTTTCTGAAAGCAGAAGGCACTACGCTTGGCGGCGACGACGGAATAGCCGTTGCTTATGCACTTGCCATTTTAGACGACGATTCCCTAGAACATCCGCCTTTGGAAATTGTCTTTACCGTAGACGAAGAGATCGGTATGCTGGGCGCTGAGTCGATGGATCTTTCCATGTTAAAGGGCAGAAAACTTCTGAATATTGATTCCGATGAGGAGGGCATTTTCCTGACTAGCTGTGCCGGCGGGTTGCAGGCAGAATGTCAGCTTGCGGTTTCCCGCATGGAGGCGGAGGGTATTCAATATGAAATAAAAGTAGGCGGATTGCAAGGAGGGCATTCGGGCAGTGAGATTAACAAAGAGCGTGGAAATGCGATTTGGCTTCTGGGAAGAGTGCTGGATTCTCTGAATAAAGACATTTCTTTTGCCATTGAAAGCATGGAAGGCGGCCTGAAAGACAATGCCATTCCACGGGATGCCAGGGCGGTGATTTTGTTGGAGTCGGAGGAAGCAGGCAAAGATTTATGCGATAATTTACAGGACTTAGAGCAGAAATTACAGAAGGAATTTCAATCCTCAGACCCGGACATCTCCATATCCTGTCAGAAAATACAGCAAGGAAAAAGTCTCGTCCTGCACGGCTCGACAGCTTCAAAAATTTTGTTTTTCCTGCGCATGATGCCTAACGGCATTCAGCATATGAGTATGGATATTGAAGGATTAGTGGAAACGTCCTTAAATGCCGGAATTATGCGGCTTACCGAAGATACATTTTCCGTGTGTTTCGCTGTGCGCAGCAGTGTCACCAGCCGGAAAATGGAAGTTGCAGACCGTCTTACCTTCCTCACAGAATTTCTGGGCGGTGAGATTACAATTGCTGGTGACTATCCGGCATGGGAGTACAAGGCCGATTCTGTTATGCGGGAACGAATGGCGGATACTTATCGGGACTTATTTGGCGAAGAGCCTAAGATTGAGGCTATCCACGCAGGCCTGGAGTGCGGGCTTTTCTCAGGCAAGCTTCCGGGGCTTGATTGTATTTCCTTTGGACCAAACAACTACGATATCCACACACCGAAGGAGCGGCTGAGCATTTCCTCCACAGAGAGGATTTGGAAACTGTTGGTAGAATTCCTAAAACGGATGAAATAAAAATATAAAAGATCAAAACCGAAAAAAAGGGGTCTATGAAGTATTTTAAGAGAGTAGTAATCCATGTATTGATTCTTACTGTGTTGCTGCTGTGCATCAGCACATTAACTGTTCGCATACAGCAGACTGCAAAGATTGCCAACCTTCTGGTGACAGAAGATACAAAAGAACTTTTGCGCCGTCAGCAGGTTTCAACGGATTTATATGAAATGGCCGCAAAATATGGAGAGCAGTCAGAGTTTTCCAAATATGAATACCTGGCTGCCGCTATTCTCACAGAGCAGACTGGACAGGGAGAATTGGAGGCGTACCTGAAGTTATTGAAGCAGTATTACCCCAGGAAACTTCAGGATATCTTGGATATAGAGTTTGGCGTATGGGAGGATTTAAAATATTTCCCGGTTCCTCTTTGTGAAACGGATGATACGCTTGTTACTTCCTTTGAGAACTCCTGGATGTTTGCGCGCAATTTTGGTGGGGAACGTCAACATGAGGGTACAGATATCATGGCTTCTGTCAATGAGCGCGGGCGTTATCCCATTATCAGTATGACGGATGGTACGGTAGAGAAGATCGGCTGGCTGAAGCTCGGCGGTTACCGTATCGGCATCCGTTCCCCCAGCGGGGGATACTATTATTATGCCCATCTCTATGATTATGCCAAAGATTTTAAAGAGGGCGATGAAGTAAAAGCCGGAGAACTGCTGGGCTTTATGGGTGACAGCGGCTACGGGGAAGAAGGAACAATTGGACAGTTTGCCGTCCATCTGCATGTGGGTATCTATGTAGATGATGAAAACGGTGAGGAGATGAGCCTCAATCCCTACTGGGCGTTAAAATGGCTGGAATCACAGCGCCTGTATTTCCGTGAAAAGTAAATATATTCGGGGATTTATCTGCCGCGGGCAGTAAGAAAAGGAGGACATATGCGGTTAGACAAATATCTCGCCGATATGGGTATAGGAACCCGCAGTGAGGCAAAACAACATATCCGCAAAAATCAAGTGTATGTCAACGGCGCGCTGCCCGCAGGTCCACAGCAGCAAGTAAAACCTGGAAAAGACGAAGTCGTCTGCCAGGGCAAGGTTATTAATTACACAGAGTACGAATATTTTATGCTCAACAAACCTCAGGGATGTGTGAGCGCTGTGACAGACCGGGAGCACCAGACTGTGATGGATTTGATTACGGAGAAGAACCGTAAAGACTTGTTTCCTGTGGGCAGACTGGATAAGGATACGGAAGGACTGTTGCTCATCACAAATGACGGTGCGCTATCCCATAATCTTTTGGCACCCGGCAAACATGTGCCTAAGACGTATTTTGCCAAAGTTTCCGGGCAAGTGACAGCGTTCGATATCACAGAATTTGCCAGGGGAATTGATATCGGCGAAGAAAAACTGACAAAGCCGGCGAAACTGGAAATTCTCTCTTGTAAAGAGATGGTTACGGAGATTATGCTGACAATCACAGAGGGCAAATTTCATCAGGTGAAACGCATGTTTGAGGCTGTGGGTAAGGAAGTATTATTCCTGAAACGTCTTTCTATGGGAGGATTGCGCCTGGATGTATCTTTAGCGCCGGGCGCATACCGGCGGCTGACAGAAGAAGAAATTAATTTGCTGAAAAACGGCTCAATGGCAAAGGAGAAATGAGGATTATGTTAGAAAATATACAGTCAATTATTTTTGATTTGGATGGAACGCTCGTGGACTCCATGTGGCTCTGGCATGATATTGACGTAGAATTTTTGGAACAGCGGGGGCTTACGTTGCCGGAAACTTATCAACATGATATTGAGGGCATGAGTTTTACAGAAACGGCAGTGTATACCAAAGAATTGTTTCATCTGAAAGAAAGCGTGGAAGAGCTAAAATCAATTTGGAACCAGATGGCGCTAGACAAATATAGCCATGAAGTGTGTTTCAAACCCGGAGCGGAGGAATTTTTGCAATATTGCAGGCGGCAGGGTATTACCCTTGGCATTGCCACCAGCAATTCCAAGGAACTGGTGAAGGCTGTATCTACGGCCTTACATTTTGACGATGTCATTGAGGTAGTTGTAACAGCCTGTGAAGTGGCGCATGGGAAACCTGCCCCGGATGTTTATCTGGAAGCGGCAAAAAAATTATCCACCAAACCGGAACACTGCCTGGTATTTGAAGATGTTCCAATGGGAATCCGCGCTGGGAAAAATGCCGGTATGCGCGTATGCGCTGTGGAAGATTTATTTTCTGCCCAACAGGAGAAGGAGAAACGCCGGCTGGCAGATTATTATATCTCAAGCTATGAACAAGTATTGGACAATACATATGAAATAAGGAGCGGCTATGGAGAGAACGTTTTTGCCGATTTGCCGGGAAGATATGGCAGCGCGGGGAATTACACAGTTTGATTTTATATATGTCATCGGGGATGCCTATGTGGACCATCCCTCTTTTGGGCATGCAATCATCAGCCGCCTTTTGCAGGCGCACGGATATTCGGTGGGCATCATTTCACAGCCGGACTGGAGACAAAAGGAGAGCATTGCCATATACGGGGAGCCGCGTCTGGCATTCTTAATCAGTGCAGGAAACATGGATTCTATGGTAAATCATTACAGTGTATCGAAGCGTCTGCGTGAAAAAGATTCCTTTACCGCGGGCGGCGTCATGGGAAAGCGGCCGGACTATGCCACGATTGTTTACGGTAATTTAATCCGGCAGACCTACAAGAAAACGCCGATACTTATCGGCGGTGTGGAGGCCAGCCTGCGGAGATTGGCACATTACGATTACTGGAGTAATAAGGTAAAACGTTCTATTCTTTTAGACAGCGGGGCCGATATCCTCATGTACGGTATGGGGGAACGCAGCATCCTTGCCTTAGCGGAGGCGTTGGACAGCGGGATTGCCGTGTCCGATATTACGTATGTACCTGGAACGGTATACAAGACACAGAAAAAAGAAGACATTTACGACGCCGTGTTTCTGCCGGAGTTCACGCAGGTAAAAGAGGACAAGTCCGCCTATGCCCGCAGTTTCTACCTGCAATATCAGAACACAGATGCGTTCAGCGGCAGGAGATTGGCCGAAGCTTATCCAAGCAAGATTTATGTGGTGCAGAATCCTCCGTCAGAACCTTTGAGCCAAATGGAAATGGACGATGTTTATGCATTGCCCTATATGCGCGCCTACCATCCTTCGTATGAACCGTTGGGCGGCGTCCCGGCTATCGAAGAGGTCAGATTCAGCCTTGCCAGTAACCGCGGATGTTTTGGCGGATGTAGTTTTTGTGCGCTGACCTTTCACCAGGGGCGGATTATTCAGTCCCGAAGTCACGCGTCAATTGTAAAAGAGGCGGAACTTCTGACAAAGGAGCCGGATTTCAAGGGTTACATCCATGATGTGGGCGGGCCGACGGCAAATTTCCGTTTCCCAGCATGCAGCAAACAGATGCAAAAGGGCGTCTGTCCCGACAAGCAATGCTTGTTTCCCAGCCCCTGCAA
>CAJUTD010000087.1:11769-12162 GCA_910589635.1 uncultured Lachnospiraceae bacterium
GCTGATCATGAGGATTACTTGAAATTACTGCGCAAATTACGGAACATTCCCGGCATCAAAAAGGTGTTTATTCGCTCCGGCATCCGTTTTGATTATGTTTTGGCGGACAAGGACCGCACTTTTTTGCGGGAACTGTGCCAATATCATGTCAGCGGTCAGTTAAAGGTAGCGCCGGAACATATTTCAGACAAGGTTTTAGAAAAAATGGGCAAGCCCAAAGCTGCCGTTTACCACCAATTTGTCCGAGAGTACGGGAAGATGAATGAAAAATTGGGCAAGAAACAGTACCTTGTACCGTACTTGATGTCCTCGCATCCCGGCTCCACCCTGCAAGAAGCGGTTGAACTGGCGGAATTTCTTCGGGATCTCGGCTATATGCCGCAACAGGTGCAG
>CAJUTD010000088.1:0-7770 GCA_910589635.1 uncultured Lachnospiraceae bacterium
TCATCAAGCTCGGCATCCTCTTTGACCTTCTCTTCCTTAGCTTCCTCAGCCTCTTCAACAACCTCGTCCATATCTTCGTCAATCTTGTCAATTGCCTCATCCTTGAGCATACCGATAATCTCATCGCTGGACGCCTTCAGAGTCGCTTCTGCTGCCTTCTCTGCGTCTATCATGCCATGATACTTTAAAGCCTCCAATTGAATCGCCTTTACACCTCTGGAAGCCGCCCCGATGATATCATGAGCATCCGTATACTGCTTCTTCCAGTAAGCAGCTTCCTCATTCAGCTCTGAAAGACGCATCTTGTATTCTTCATCTTCCTTATCAGCATACATCTCTCCGAGCGCTTCCTTCTGCTCCTCAATCTCCCCGAGCTGCTGTGATGCTTCCTCGGCTGCCGCCTTGCTGGTCTTTATCGTGTCGCGGCACTCTTCCAAAACATCATCTACCTGTCCGTCAGACTTAAACTGATTCTTAATAAACTCCATGGCATCTTCCATGGCCTTTTTCTTCTTCTCCTCTATAGGATCCTGGAGGAGATTCAAATCAGCCCCCTTAACGGTTCCATTCTTTACCTTTCCCTGCTCTTGCTGCTGTACAGCGTCTTTCTTCTCTACCTGCTCCCTGCTATTCGTATTGACAATAGTCTCCGCACCTGCTAAATTATTTATCTTCATATGCACACTCCTTCCAAATACACCTCTTGCAATAAATATCGGCATTTTTTGCCATCTCTTTAGATTTTTGGTACAAACGTACCATATTTAGGCATAAACGCACGTTTTTCCTAGGAAAGCTCCTCTATTTCCGGCTCATCCGCACTCCTGCGGTAATCCATGTGGGAAATTACCATCAGCGCAATCTTAAACAGCATTGCATCCTCGAACTTACGAATGTCCAGTCCCAAAGCTTTCTCTATGCGCTCCAAACGATATACCAGTGTATTACGGTGTATATAAAGCTGCCTTGCCGTCTCTGAGACATTGAGATTATTTTCAAAAAATTTGTGGATCGTTATCATCGTCTCCTCATCTAAAGCATCTGGCAGATTGTCTCCAAACACTTCCCCCAGAAACATGCGGCACAGGCTGGGCGGAAGCTGATAAATGAGCCGTCCAATTCCCAGATTTCCATAAGATACCGTATCTTTCTCCATGTAGAAAATGCGCCCTACCTCCAAAGCCATTTTCGCCTCCTGGTAGGAGCGTGCAATCTCCGGCAGCAAGCTCACCCGGCTGCCATAGCCTACCCGCACTTTTACCATAGCCTCCGTATGAAGGTTGTCCGCCAGCATCTTAGCCATCTCCATTAGTTCTTCTTCAGTCTCCATATCCCTGACGTCCTTCACCAAAACGACAGATCTCTCATCCACTTCTGTCACAAAATCCCTCGCTGTGTTGACCGAAAGGTTTCTCACAGTTTCCAGTACCACACTGTCCTTTTTCCCGGAAACTTCAATGACAAATACAACACGCTGCGCCGTCTCTATATGCAATTTTTTTGCCTTGTTATATATATCGACCACCAGCATATTGCCCAGCAAAATATTCTGTATAAAACTACCTTTATCTGACTGCTCCCTATAGGCACATGAGATATTCCTTATCTGACAGACGGCAAGCCGCCCAATCATATAAGCTTCCTCGCCACCCGCCTGCGCTAACAATATATACTCCAGTTCACCTTCAATCATAATTTTAAAAAAGTGGCAGCCGAAAAGCATCTGGCTCTCAGCCATGGAATCTGCAAACTGGCAGACTGCCTCCTGCAAATTTTCTTCCGGCTCATATGTAGCTGCTAACAGCCTCCCTTTATCACTGTATAACGCTAAGTCATTTCTGGAAATCTCTTTGATTTCCTCTAATGCAAGTTTTAATTTATGATTTGATAGCATAATACCTCCCAAATCCAAAAATGGAAGCAGCACTTACTTGCGCCGCTTCCATATAATTTGTGCTATATAACTATCTTAACGAATTAGTGAGTGATTGTCAATTCTGTTTCCTTGTCAAACACATGGATTTTCTCAACATCCATTGCAAATTTCACTGAATCGCCGAGACGTGCAGGTGTTCTGGAATCAACCTTTGCCGTCATATTGGAGCCGTTGATATTATAGTACAGCAATACTTCAGAACCAAGCAGCTCATATCCGGTTACCTTAGTAGTGAAAATACTGTCCTTATGCGTCTCAAGCGCAATCTGGGAATCATCAATATCCTCGGGACGTATGCCAAGCACGACCGTCTTACCATCGTATTTGCCTGCAATCAGTTTCTTCGCCTTAGCCGGAGGAAGTACTACGGAACCATCGCCAAACTTAAGCGTAACTTTCTCACCCTCAACCTTGCAGACAGCATCCAGGAAATTCATCTGCGGGGAGCCAATAAATCCAGCTACAAATAAATTATCCGGCTCATTATATAATTTCTGGGGAGAATCTACCTGCTGGATAACACCATCTTTCAAAACAACAATTCTTGTTCCCAGCGTCATAGCCTCTACCTGGTCATGCGTAACATAGATAATCGTCGCGCCAAGCCTCTGATGCAGGGAAGCGATTTCTGCACGCATTTGCACACGCAGCTTTGCATCCAGGTTGGATAAAGGTTCATCCATCAAAAATACTTTCGGCTCACGCACAATCGCACGTCCCATAGCCACACGCTGTCTCTGCCCACCGGACAAAGCTTTCGGCTTACGGTCTAACAACTTATCCAAATCAAGGATTTTAGCTGCCTCTTCCACTTTCTTCTTAATCTCCGCCTTGGGAACCTTGCGCAGCTTCAAACCAAACGCCATATTATCAAATACGGTCATATGCGGATATAACGCATAATTCTGGAATACCATCGCAATATCCCTGTCCTTGGGTTCCACATCGTTCACAATCTTACCGTCAATCGTAAGTTCACCGGAAGAAATCTCCTCAAGTCCTGCTACCATACGCAGCGTTGTAGATTTACCACATCCAGACGGACCTACAAAAATAATAAATTCCTTATCCTCGATCTCAAGATTGAAATCCTTTACTGCTTCAAATCCGTTGGGATACACTTTACAAATATTTTTTAATGATAAACTCGCCATTTCGCTGATTACCTCCTATGTTCCTGCCTTGCAGAATTTTATAGATTTATGGTACCAAATTTCTCCTGTAAATACCATCTGTAATTTAACAAAAACAGATATCTATTCTTGTCAAATCCGCCAAGAATAGATACTGCTTTTCCACTTCTTCGTCATTTCAACGAAATATTTATATATTTCTGTACAAATCGCCAAATCCTCTCTCTGAATTTTTCGTCTTTTCTGATTTTCATCGACCGTAACATAAAAGATCTAACAACTATTTTGAAACCTATTCCCACTTAAATAGAATAATTCCTCCGATACAGATTGCCATTCCTAATACCCTGCGCCACTCAAACGGCTGCTTGTCCACGCCAAACATCCCGAACAATTCAATAAGATACGCCACAATAAGCTGCGAGACGACAATCAACATCACCGCTTTCGCCGGTCCCAGCGCCGCCATGCTCTTGATTACCGTAAGCGTGATAAACGCCCCGATCACACCGCCTAGCAGCATGTACTTAGGCTGTATCTCCAAAATCGCCGCAAAACTGGTGCGATCCGCAAAAAACCAGGCAACCAGGCAGACGACAAGCGCCGAAAACTGCACCCAGCTGGTGCTGACCCACATGCTGCTTCCCTTCGTCACTTCCGTGTTAAATACTCCCTGGACGCTCATCAACGCTCCCGACAAAAGTGCAATAAAAATTCCAATCATGGCTTCCTCCTAAATACATTCTTTCGGTTAGGATAACCATAATTGGAAATAATATACCATGGATTCATTCAAAAGGTTCACATTGCAAAGCAAGGGAAACAACATAGCGCGTCGCACGAAGCAATCTATAAAGTTTTCATCTGTTCAAAAGGTTTCCATTGCGAAGCAATGAAAACAATTTGCACAAAAATCACTCTGGGAAGCCAGCTTCCCAAGATGATTATTGTGCAATATGTCTTTGCCGCATAAGCGGCAAGACCTTTTGAACGAAATAATGTATTCATGCGACACCTCTATTCTGTCTTTGCCACAATAGCGGCAAGACCTTTTGAACGAGTAAATATATTCGTGCGGCGCCAAAACAAACTGTAACTCTTATGAAATATCATATTGAAAAAATCCTATCACAGTACTTTTTTCAAAACCTCCACCATAGCATCCACATGCTCTTTTTCAATTACCAGCGGCGGCACAAACCGCAGCACATTGCTGCCCGCTGTGATAAGCACAAGTCCCTGTTCCAATGCCCGTTTACTCACTTCTCCCACCGGCACGGTGAGCTCTAACCCCTGCATCAGCCCTTTTCCCCTGCGTGCAGTAATACAATCATATTCTACCAGCAACAGCTCAAGCTGCTCTTCCAGATATGCTCCGATTTCCTTTACATGCTCCGTGATCCCACGTTTCTCAAAAAGTTCAAATACTTTGCTGACCGCGGCGCCCACAAAAGGATTGCCGCCGTAAGTACTGCCATGGTCGCCAGGCTTCAAGGATGCCTTTGCCACTTTCTCCGTCATCACAAACGCCCCCACCGGTACACCACAGCCCAAAGCCTTGGCACAAGTCATAATGTCCGGTTTTACACCGTAGCCCTGCCAGGCAAACATTTCTCCCGTTCTTCCCATTCCGCACTGAATTTCATCTAAAATTAACAGAATATCCCGCTTCTCACAGATTTCTTTCACGCCGCTAAGGAATTCCTGCGTTGCCGGATAAATACCTCCCTCCCCCTGAATGGTTTCCATGATAATGGCGCATGTCTTATCATTAACCAACATTTTTACGCTGTCTAAATCATTGTAATCGGCAAACTTAACAACACCAGGCAACGGCTCGAATGGCTCCCGGTAATGTGCGTTTCCGGTTACCGCCAGCGCACCCAGACTTCTGCCGTGGAATGAATGGTTCATGGCGATAATTTCATGGTCCGTGCAGTTGTCCTTCTCATAAGCGTATTTCTTCGCCGCTTTTAATGCGCCCTCAACGGCTTCCGTCCCGCTGTTTGTAAAAAATACGCGGTCAAGGCCCGAAGCCGCACAGATTTTTTCGGCCGCCTCCATCGTCGGCTGATTGTAATACAAATTTGACGTGTGCAGGAGCTTGTCAACCTGTGATTTCAATGCCTGATTATACTCCTCATCCCCATATCCCAATGCCTGCACGGCAATCCCCGCCGCAAAATCGAGATATCTCCTTCCTTCCGTATCGTAGAGATACACACCCTGTCCATGGTCAAACACCACCGGATAGCGATTATAAGTATGCAAAATATGGCTCTCTGCCAGCGCCATAATCTTATTCTCTTCCATTTTTATCCTACTCCTTCTTTTTGCCTGGGATTATCGGTCGATTTTTTCCTTCTATTTCTCCGGCAGACTTACTTTATTTCGTTCAAGTCTCGCGCCCGCCACTGATAGAGTTTTCTTACTCACCGCCTATAGAGGCGGGAGTCATCTCACATCTGATATATCTGTCTGATTTCTTCCCATTACCCCTTACGCCTACTTCGCCTGGAAAAACCGCTCTTCACCGTCTCCTAAAATTGCTGTGCCAATTCCTCTGTTGGTAAATATCTCCAATAACAAACAGTGAGGAATACGGCCATCGAGAATATGTACCCTGGAAACGCCGTCCTCAATAGCCTCTATGCAGTTATTGAGTTTGGGCAGCATACCTCCTCCGATATTTCCTCCGCTAATCAGTTCATGCGCCTCTGATACTGACAGTTCTGAAATCAGGGAAGATTTATCGTCCGGGTCTTTGTATACGCCTTCCACATCCGTGAGAAATGCCAGCTTTTCCGCATTCACCGCCCGGGCAATCGCACAGGCTGCATCGTCGGCATTGATATTGTAAGTCTCAAATGCATCATCTAGTCCAATGGGGCAGACAATCGGAAGGAAATCCTTTTCCAGCAAATCATAGAGCACCTTAGCATTGACTTCCTTGATATCCCCAACAAAACCGATATCCTGTCCCTTAGAATATTTCTTATCCACCTTCAGCAGCCCGCCGTCTTTACCGCTGATGCCGATCGCATTGACTCCCAATCCCTGCACCATCTGCACCAGAGATTTATTCACCCTGCCTAAAACCATCTCTGCAATCTCCATCGTCGGCGCGTCCGTCTTGCGCAGTCCATTGACAAATTCCGGCTCCATGCCAATCTTACCGACCCACTTACTGATTTCCTTTCCACCGCCATGAACAATAATTGGCTTAAAACCTACCAGCTTTAAAAGCGTCACGTCCTTGATGACGTCCATCTTGAGTTCATCATCCACCATCGCGCTGCCTCCGTATTTCACAACGATAATCTTGCGGTTAAACCGTTGGATATAAGGCAAGGCCTCTATCAGTACTTCTGCTTTTTGTAATATTTCCTGCATATTTTTCTCCGCCATTTTTCTGTCCTCTTTCTCTAATATTTATCCTAAATACATAAATTGCTACACACATATATCTCTATTTTTATCTCATCTACATAGTTCAAGAACGGTAATCTGCGTTGATTGTCACATACTCATGAGTCAGATCACAACCCCAGGCCGCCGCTTCTGCCTCTCCCATCTTCATGTCCACCAGCACAGTCACTTCTTCTTCTGATAAAATCTTTGTCGCTTCTTCCTCACTGTAGTCCGTTGCAATTCCATCCTTGTAAATCTGAATTCTGCCGCTCTTGCTCTCAAAAAATAATTCTATCTTTTCCGGTTCAAACATTACGCCAGAATAACCCAAAGCACATAAAATTCTGCCCCAGTTGGCATCATGCCCATAAATGGCGGCTTTTGTCAATGAAGAACATATCACGGACTTAGCAAGCCTCTTGGCGTGTTCCTTCGTATCTGCATGAATGACCTTCGTCTCAAACAACGCAGTCGCACCCTCGCCGTCCCCCGCCATCTTTTTTGCCAGCGTTGTGTTTACAACACGCAACGCTTCCACGAACTTCTGATAATTCTCATCTTTCTCTGTGATCTTAGTATTGCCCGCCATACCGTTAGCGAGCAGCAGCACCGTATCATTGGTGGAAGTGTCACCATCCACAGATATCATATTATAAGTGTCCTTAACATCTTCACGCAACGCCTCTTGTAGCAAATCCTTAGAAATAGCAAGGTCTGTCGTCACGAAGCTGAGCATCGTACACATATTGGGATGAATCATACCTGAGCCTTTGCACATACCGCCCAAGGTCACTGTCTTTCCCTCCACCTCAAATTCCACTGCCGTCTCCTTATATTTCGTATCAGTCGTCATAATCGCACAAGCCGCTTCTCTGCCGCTCTCAAGCCTACTGTCAAGTTCCGGCACCATCGTGGCAATACCGGCTTTCAACTTCTCCATGGGAAGCTGCATTCCGATCACCCCGGTGGATGCCACCAGCACCTGGTTTGCCGGGATACCCAGCGTATTTTCCACCGCCTCCGCAGTCTTTTGACAGTATTCCATTCCTTCCTCCCCGGTACAGGCGTTGGCTATGCCGGCATTCACCACGATCGCCCGCGCACAGTCCTCCTCTGCAACCAAACGCATATCCCACTTTACCGGAGCAGCTTTCACTACATTGCTCGTAAACGTTCCGGCAGAAACCGCCTCCCTCCGGCTCACAATCAGCGCCATATCTTTTCTTCCCTCATACTTGATTCCTGCCGCTGTACTTGCCGCTTCAAATCCCTTGGCCGCGGTCACGCCTC
>CAJUTD010000088.1:7780-11935 GCA_910589635.1 uncultured Lachnospiraceae bacterium
TATCACTTTCATCTGATTTTCCTCCCTGCTTCCTATTGGAATACCCAAATGTTCGCATCATTTATTTACTGACATCTGCCTTATGTATTGAGATAATGATATTTCATCATTATTGAAATGTCGTAATGTTTGCATCATTTAACACGAAGTCATAGTAATTCAAATCCTCCCGGAATGTCCAGCCCACGCTTTTCCAGAAACAATTGCCCACCTCATTTTTCTTAAAAGCAATCAGACATACCTTATTGATATGCTCCTCCTGCAAGGCCCGCATCGCAAAGACAGCCATCTCCTTGCCAATTCCCTGCTGTCTGTAATCCTCCCTGACACACACATGGTAGAAACAACCACGTCTTCCGTCGTGCCCACAGAGAATGGCCCCCACGATTTCATCATTTGCCAGAGCAACCACGCTGGTGGTAGGATTCCTTTTCAAAAAACGCTTGATGCCTTCCCTGGAATCATCCATGCTGCGGATACCAAACCCTTTAATCGTCTTCCATAGACCATACACTTTATCATAGTCTTGCTCTTCCATCGCTCGGATGGACACCGAAGCAATGCTTTTACTTTTTAATTCCATTCTGCAAGCCTCCCTGCGCCATGCCCGCCACCGAAACATACTTTGCGCGCCTTTCGCCTTATCTTTTAAATTTCTTACATTATGGGAACATTGGCACAAGCTGTAAACCTTCATTTTCCGCAAAGCCAAATAAGAGGTTCATATTTTGCACTGCCTGCCCAGCCGCTCCTTTTACAAGATTATCAATTGCTCCCATCATGATAATTCTTCCGGTACGCGCATCTATCTGAAAGCCGATATCCACAAAATTGCTGCCTTCTACCCACTTTGTCTCAGGATAGATACCTTTGTCCAGCACACGCACAAAGTATTCATCCTGATAGTATTTATCGTAAGCTGCTTTCACCTGTTCATAGCTTGGAAAATCGTAGGAACCGTCCTCCTGCTTAATTTTCTTTAAGGAAGCATACTCCGTTGCCAGAATTCCACGGTTCATAGGTACTAAATGCGGCGTAAAATTAATGGTAACCGATTCTCCTGCTGCATAACTTAACTGCTCCTCAATCTCCGGCGTATGTCGATGCGTAGCCACCCCATATGCTTTCATATTTTCATTGACCTCACAGAACAGATTCGACAGCTTCGCCCCTCTGCCTGCACCTGACGTTCCTGACTTTGCGTCCACAATCAAAGTGTTTGGCTCAATCAACCCTTCTTTTACCAGAGGGTACGCCGTTAAAATTGAACAGGTCGTATAGCATCCCGGATTTGCCACCAGCCTTGCCTGTTTTACTTTCTCGCGGTTGACCTCGCACAGTCCATACACGGCCTCTGCAATAAACTGCGGGCTCTTGTGTTCAATTTGATACCATTTCTCATATGTTGCCACATCCTTGATCCGGTAATCTGCGCTTAAATCTATGACTTTGGCGCTTTGCAATATCTCCTCCGTCAACACACCTGCCAGAAATCCCTGGGGTGTCGCCGTAAAAATGACGTCTACCTGTCTTGCAAGCTCTCCGATATTGTCGTCCAGGCATGTTTCCTGCACAAGCTGAAACATGTTTCCATAAACCTGCGCATATTTTTTATCTATGTAGCTTCGGGAACCATACCATTTGATTTCTACTTCTCTATGTCCCAGCAAAAGCCTCACCAGTTCTGCCCCCGCATACCCGGTAGCTCCGATAATTCCCGCTTTTATCATACTGATTTCCTCACTTTCTCATGTCTTTTCCTCTTGCCAGCCAACTGATATCTTTTCAGTTGCAAGGCCAGCTAACACCTTCTTATATTAGTACAACTTTTTCCATCCGTAAAGCCCTTTTTTCATTTTTCTGTATATTTATACATTTTATTTTATTTTTATACACTTGCTATTTCTAAAATAATGTTGTATATTAGTTATTAGTTCAAAATCCCATGGGATTTTCCATGAGGTTGGATAGCAAATAGATAAAAACGGAGGAAAAAGTAATGAAAGAAAAAGTTATTTTAGCTTACTCCGGCGGTCTGGATACTACCGCCATCATTCCATGGTTAAAGGAAAATTTCGACTACGACGTAGTCTGCTGCTGTATCGACTGCGGTCAAGAGGAAGAGCTTGACGGCTTGGAAGAACGCGCAAAATTATCCGGCGCCTCTAAATTGTACATCGAGGACATTACAGACGAGTTTGCAGAGGAGTATATTATTCCCTGTGTACAGGCAGGGGCTGTATACGAAAACAAATATCTACTGGGCACCTCTATGGCGCGTCCCGGAATTGCCAAGCGTCTTGTTGAAATCGCTCGTAAGGAAGGCGCGACTGCTATCTGCCACGGGGCAACCGGCAAAGGTAACGACCAGATACGTTTCGAGCTCGGCATCAAAGCTCTGGCTCCCGATTTGAAGATTATCGCAGCATGGAGAAGCGACAAATGGAATATGCAGTCCCGCGAAGAAGAAATTGCATACTGTAAAGAGCATGGCATTGACCTTCCGTTCTCTGCGGACAGCAGCTATAGCCGCGACCGTAACCTGTGGCATATCAGTCACGAAGGACTGGAACTGGAAGACCCTTCCTGCGAACCTAATTACGACCATCTCCTGGTACTCGGCGTTTCTCCGGAGAAGGCACCCGAAGAAGGCGAATATGTAACGATGACATTTGAATCCGGCGTGCCTAAGACCATCAATGGCAAGGAAATGAAAGTTGCCGACATCATCCGCGAGTTGAACCGTCTGGGCGGCAAACACGGAATCGGCATTATTGATATTGTAGAAAACCGTGTCGTAGGCATGAAATCCCGCGGCGTTTATGAAACGCCTGGCGGAACTATTCTCATGGAAGCACAACAGCAGCTCGAAGAACTGGTGCTTGATCGCGCCACCATGGATGTAAAAAAAGACATGGGTAATAAAATGGCTCAGATTGTTTACGAAGGCAAATGGTTTACACCATTGCGTGAAGCTGTACAAGCTTTCGTAACCTCTACACAGAAATATGTGACAGGGGAAGTCAAGTTTAAGCTCTACAAAGGAAACATCATCAAAGCTGGGACTACCTCTCCCTACTCACTCTACAGTGAATCTCTGGCAAGCTTTACAACCGGTGATTTGTATGACCACCATGACGCCGAGGGCTTCATCACCCTTTTCGGGCTTCCACTGAAAGTCCGCGCTATGAAGATGGCTGAGTTAGAGAAATAATATAAGTGACAAGCTATAAGATTATTCAGAAGTTTTCCATTGCTCGCGGAAATGAAAACAATATGCATAAAAATCACTCTGGGAAGCCAGCTTCCCAGAGTGATTTTTATGCATTCTGTCTTTCGCCCATAATAATGCGATGGCTGAACTATTACAATTATATTATTCAGCCGGGTAAAAATGCTTGACACCTTTCGTAATATCCTCCGCATATACCATGCTGCAACTTTTTACCACACCCTCCTTATTATACAAAAATGCAATCGCAAGGTGCGGTCCCTCCGGCACCTCAAAATTATTCGCTTCCAGCTCCTCATCTGAAATTGTGACATATTTGCCCTTTTTCAGTTTATACTTGCCGCGAACAACCGTGCCGTCCTCCAACTTGTCTTTGATTTTGTATGTTCCATAAAACAGCCCATTCTTGACCTTAAACTTCTTATCCGTGTCTACATGGTCACCCAAGGCAATCAGCTGATTTCCCTTTCCATTGGGCACATCTTCCTTCCAGTCACCATCGTACACTTCACGGTAAAGGCTGCCGTCCTCCGTATTACTGCTGACATAAAACCAAATTCCTTTGCCATGCCGCTTTCCGTCTTTGTAATCGCCATAATACCATTGTTTACAACTGCATTCCTTAAACGTATAAAAACCGATACCCTTACCGCTTTCCTCTCCATCGGGAAAATAAGTATAATGCTCGCCATCCCTCACGGATGCTGACAGTCTCTTGGCATTTTCACTCTCTTGTAGTTCATGCAACGCCTCGGCGTCATTCGCCTCTATAGCCTCTATAGCAGCTTCCATCAGCGGACGGTAAAGATTCTCTTTTGCAACTTCCTGATTGGTTTCTTCTGCTAAATCTTTATCTTTGGGATTTTGCTGCGGCTCCTGCCCCGGGGAATCTCCCGAGACCTCATAACCGCTTTTTTCTGCAT
>CAJUTD010000089.1 GCA_910589635.1 uncultured Lachnospiraceae bacterium
AGCGTATCTAAGATGCGCGACGAACATCCATATTCATAACCTTCGTCCATCGTGAGGTAAATAACTTTTTTCTCCGGTTCGTCTTTGATAAAGTAAGCGTTGTACATACCGTACTTTTCCTGGTACTGCATACAGCCGGCAGGACGGTTATACTCGTCCAAATCTCCACCCTGTCCCCAGTCAAGGCATGTGGTATCAAGCCCACTCAAATCAATCTGCTCATTTTCAAGCACAATGCCGTGTTCTGTTGGGCGTTCGTCAAATCCCTGTGGGTTGTCCAAATCTGCCAGCGTAAACTCCTTTGCGTCATCTGTTTGTTCGTCCTCGTCGTCTGTATTTTTTGAATCATGCTGTTCTGTGGAAGGGGAATTCGTATCGTCTTGTTTGACATCTGTCAATGTGCCGTCGGTTTCATCTTCTTCGGTTGGTGTGTCATTAGAGATGTCCTTCTCAGAATTTGGGGAAAGCTTTTCTGCCCCTGGTTCTTCCTGTTGTATCTTGTTGCCGTCAGTAGTAAATGCGCGGACAACTCCTATACCAGCCACGATTACACAAAGTAATGGTATCATATAGATGATAATCCGCAATTTATCATTTTTTCTTCTTCGTCTTCTTTTTTTGTACATTTTCCTGTAATCCTTTTCTATTATGTATGATGGTTTTGCCTGCACTTATTATACACAATTGAAATGTAAATGCAATCAAAAAAATGAAAAGAATTATGAAAGATTTCTTAGTTTTATATGGTGTCTTCATCGTCTGTCATGCGGTAACCAACCCCTACTTCCGTGAAAATGTAGATGGGTTCTGCCGGATTTTTTTCTAGCTTTCGACGGATATTTGCCATATTTACGCGTAAAATCTTATTATCAGATTCGGCGTAGGGTCCCCATACACTGTTCATTACTGCGGAGTAGGTCATTACCTTGCCGGAATTCTGGGCGAGGAATGCGACAATTTTATACTCTATGGGCGTTAGGTGCACAGGCTGTCTGTCAATGGTGATCGTGCGTTTAAAAAAATCAATTTCCAGACCCTTTGCCCGATAGAGATGTGGGAGGGTATTGCAGTTAGTTGCTGACGGGTTACTATGCCGCAGGGAGGTGCGGATTCTTGCCATTAATTCATAGATACCGAAAGGCTTGGTCAAGTAATCATCTGCGCCTGCATCAAGGGCTCGTACTTTGTCGTTTTCCAGTGTACGGGCAGAAACTACAATAATGGGGCGGTTCGACCAGGTGCGGAAGCGTTGTATAACTTCCATACCGTCCATATCAGGAAGCCCTAAATCCAGCAAAAGTATATCCGGGCACAGTGAGGTGGCAAGAGAAAGAGCCTCATTGCCAGTGGAGGCACAGCTCACCCGATAGCCTTGTGAGGAGAGTGTTTTGGAAAGAAAATTGCAGATATTTTTCTCATCTTCAATAAGTAATACATTGAATTTATTCATGCGTTCCCTCCTTTGGCAGTGTGAACAGAAACTCGGCGCCTTCCCCATGGTTCCGTGCACTGATTGTGCCGTGGTGCGCGGTGATAATACTTTGGCAGAGGGAAAGACCGATACCCATTCCTTTATGAACATCAGAATGGGTGGTTTCAGAGTAAGTTCCGTCAAATATGTGTTCTAGCTGATCTTCATTGAGACCAACGCCATAGTCAATCACTCGGATTTGAATATTGTCCAGCTGATTTTCTGCTATAAGACGTATCGGGCGGCTGCCATGTGAGTGTGTCAACGCATTTTCCATGAGATTGATAAGGACTTGTTCAATCAGCATAGCATCCATAGGGATCATTAAGATTTCCGTGGGAACTTCCACGTCGATCTTAATGTCCGGCATACGTTTTTTCATCCGTGTGACTGCCTCTGCAACCACTTCGTCCAGTATTTCAGGAGACATATTCAATTTTGAATTTTTCGTCTGTATTTGAGTGACGGATAAGAGGTTTTCTACCATATTTAGAAGCCAGTCGGCATCATCATGGATATTGTGGATAAGTTCTAAGCATTCGTCTTTCTTATAGTTTTCCCAATTTTCTTCCAGGGATGCACTGGCGCCTAGAATGCCGGTTAGAGGAGTACGCAGATCATGGGAGACGGCACGTAGGAGATTTGCGCGGAGTTTTTCTTTCTCTGCTTCCATAAGTTGTTTTTCACGGGCAGCGAGAGCTAACGCTTGCTGTTTAATATGGGAAGCTGCGTAGCCTGTAAGTACGAAAAGCACCATCATGCATAAGAAAGTTGCCGGATAATTTGGCATAGAATAGTTTATACTAAAATAAACAAAAAAGTAGTAGAGGGCAATAATTCCGCAAAGGGAAGCAAAGATGCCGGAAAGGTAACTGTTTGTGCAGTTTGCAATGGTGATTATGCCGATAATGTAGAAAAGTGCAGCGTTTGCGGGATTGTTGGAGACATGGAGAAGCAGAATAAAGGTGAGTCCGGTGGTCAATACCAGCAGTCCGATAGTGACGTTAAAATCGTGCAAAAATCGTTTTAAATTTTCCTTTTTCATTTATACTCCTTTGTAACATAACGATTAATTAGGTTCAAATTAACTGTAACACGAAGAAATTCGTGTTTCAAGAAGGAATGAGAATTTTAACGCTTTTTTAACAAAAATATATGCCTAAAAAAAGAAATCCATCATTTTCATTGGAATTGTGGTATAATATGGCATGAGGAGGGGCCCACGCAGTGGGAGGAGCCCTGATGCCTCTTACTGGAGCCTAAGATGTAAAAGAAAGAAATGTTTAGATAAGAACAGGAGGAGTTAATATGGCAGTAATTAAGATCACAGCAGAAAATTTTGAAGAAGAGGTTGTAAAAAGTGATGTGCCTGTTTTGGTAGATTTCTGGGCGCCTTGGTGCGGACCGTGTCAGATGCAGGGGCCGGTGGTAGATGAGGCGGAACAAGAGCTGGCCGGCAAATTGAAGGTTGGAAAGCTCAATGTGGATGAGGAAGGGTCTCTCGCACAGAAATATAACGTCATGAGCATTCCTACACTGATTCTTTTCCAGAATGGAGAAGTGGCAAAGAAAGAGATGGGCTTCCATTCCTTAGAAGAAATTAAGGCGATGATACCTTGACGAATTTACCGAGAGCGCATATAATGAAGGGCAGTTACCATGTGTAGCTGTTCTTTTTCTTTTCCTAAATGTATACTCATAAATCAAATAACATCTGTTGCAGCCAGGCAGTTCAGTTAAAAATCCCAAAGGCATGAATATTTATTGAAAGACAAAAAATAGTTGACAACCTATATAAATTGTATTAGTATATGAAATATACGAACATAAGTTCGCGCGAGAAGGAGATTAAGTATGGCTAGAGAAGATAAATCAAAGACATTAGATATACCAGGAACGAAAGAAGATAAGCTAAAGGCACTGAGTGCAGCTATTGCTAAGATTGAGAAGGACTATGGGAAAGGCTCCGTGATGAAGCTCGGAGATTCGGTTAAGGACATGAATGTCGAGACAGTGCCTACTGGGTGTCTTAGTCTGGATTTGGCGTTGGGAGTAGGCGGAGTTCCCAAGGGAAGGATTATTGAAGTATATGGACCGGAATCGAGCGGTAAGACGACAGTGGCATTACATATGGTGGCAGAGGTTCAGAAGAATGGCGGGATTGCAGGATTTATAGATGCAGAACATGCGTTGGATCCGGTGTATGCTAAGAATATTGGAGTGGATATTGATAATCTCTATATCTCCCAGCCGGACAATGGAGAGCAGGCTTTGGAGATCACAGAGACGATGGTGCGTTCTGGTGCTGTGGATATTGTAATTGTCGATTCTGTTGCTGCATTAGTTCCCAAAGCAGAGATAGATGGTGATATGGGAGATTCACATGTAGGCTTACAGGCGCGCCTTATGTCGCAGGCATTGCGTAAGTTGACGGCAATTATTAGTAAGACGAACTGTATTGTTATTTTTATCAACCAGCTTCGTGAGAAAGTTGGCGTTATGTTTGGCAATCCCGAGACAACTACCGGTGGGCGAGCATTAAAGTTTTATTCTTCCGTTCGCTTGGATGTTAGGAGGATTGAGACTTTGAAGCAGGCAGGGGAGTTCATCGGGAACAGAACGAGAGTTAAGATTGTCAAGAATAAAGTAGCCCCGCCTTTTAAAGAAGCAGAATTTGATATCATGTTTGGACAGGGAATCTCCAAGGAAGGGGATATTCTTGACAATGCAGCGGAACTTGGAATTATCAACAAATCAGGGGCATGGTTTGCATATAATGGCAGTAAAATTGGACAGGGACGAGAGAACGCCAAGCAGTATCTGCGAGAACATGTGGAAATTTGCCAGGAAGTAGAGCGAAAGGTTCGTGAGCAGGTTTTAGCAGATGAATCCGATGCGGATGAGATGGAAGAAGAGGCTAAGAAAGAAGAGCCGAGTAAGGCAGAAGCCAAGAAAGCGGAAGCTAAGAAGGAAGAGGCGGCTAAGAAGAAGACAGAAGAGTAAAGGCGAAAGTATTTTTCAGCGTTTTTTTGGAGCTGTCGTAAATATTATTATCTTGTTCAAAAGGTTGAACGATTGGATAATTTTCATTTACACTGGTGCGGCAGCCCCGAGTGGAGGCTATTACAGATAATTAAGGAAGATAGATAGAATGCAGATTTTACAGATTATGGAATTAGATAAGAAGCGTGTGAGGATTCGGTTGGAAGATGGGTGTGATTTCGCCTTATATAAGTCTGAGAGCCGACGATATGATTTGCAGGAGGGTGGGGAACTTTCCAAAGATCAGTTTGAAGAGATATGCCAAGAGATTCTCAAGAAACGTGCGCGTCGAAGGACAATGCATCTTTTAGAGAAGATGGACCGGACAGAGAACCAGCTGCGGACCAAGCTGAAGCAGGGGTATTATCCCGAAGATGTGATAGAAGATGCAATCAGCTACGTCAAAAGTTATCATTATCTGGATGATTTGCGTTATGCACAGAATTATGTAAGATGCCGCAAGGAACGAAAGAGCCGTAGGATGATCCAAATGGAGCTGCTGGGCAAAGGCGTTTCTAGTGAATGGGTGCAGCAGGCATTGGATGAAGAGTTTCAGCAGGAGAGCGAACAGGAACAGATTATAAGATGGATTCATAAGAAGAATTATTCCGCACAGACAGCAGACATAAAAGAAAAGCACAGGATTTACCAGTTTCTAATGCGAAAAGGGTTTTCGTCGGATGACATATTGCGTGCTTTAGACCACTTGACATGAAGAAGAAAAAAGTATAAAATCAATATGTTGTTATTCATGTCTTTAGATTGCATATCATGGGTGCGATTTATTGCATATGGCATATTAGAAACGGGTACGTTTTTTTATATGTACAATGATAACTAAATAAAGGAGGTGCTCCTGTGCTAGGTTTACTTATCGCTGTAGTTGTCACGTTAATTATCGCGGTACCTATTACTTACTTTGCTACGGTTGCATATCGCAAGCATGTCGCAGAATCCAAGATTGGAAGTGCGGAGGAGAAGGCAAGGGAGATAATAGATGAAGCTGTTAAGACTGCTGAGAGCAAGAAGCGGGAATCTATGCTGGAAATCAAGGAAGAGTCCATTCGCAGCAAGAATGAATTGGACAAGGAGATTAAAGAACGTCGGAATGAGATTCAGCGCAATGAGCGACGCATTATCCAGAAGGAAGAACATTTGGATAAGAAATTAGAGTCCATTGAGAAGAGAGAAGCAGGTTTTGCAGCAAAGGAAGAAGAAATTAACAGGCAGAAGACAGAAGTTGCACAACTACATGAGAAACGTTTACAGGAACTGGAAAGAATCTCAGGATTAACCTCTGAACAGGCAAAAGATTATCTTTTAAAAATGATTGAAGATGATGTGAAGCTTGATACTGCAAAATTGATCAAAGAAATGGAAATCAAAGCAAAAGAGGAAGCAGGGAAAAAAGCGAGAGAATATATCGTAACGGCTATTCAGAAATGTGCTGCCGATCATGTGGCGGAGACTACGATTTCTGTAGTGCAGCTTCCGAATGATGAGATGAAAGGAAGGATTATCGGTAGGGAAGGTCGCAACATCAGGACTTTGGAGACCATGACAGGTGTAGACCTGATTATCGATGACACCCCGGAGGCTGTAATACTTTCCGGGTTTGATCCAGTCCGACGTGAAGTGGCTAGAATTGCTTTGGAGAAATTGATTGTGGATGGACGTATCCATCCTGCAAGAATCGAAGAAATGGTGGAGAAAGCTCAGAAAGAAGTCGAGACCATGATTCGGGAAGAGGGAGAAGCGGCAACGCTGGAAGTTGGAGTACATGGAATCCATTCAGAGCTTGTCCGTCTGCTTGGAAAGATGAAATTCAGGACAAGCTATGGGCAGAATGCGTTAAAGCATTCCATTGAGGTAGCGCAACTCTCAGGGTTATTGGCGGCAGAAGTAGGTGTGGATGTGAGATTGGCGAAGCGTGCCGGTTTGCTCCACGATATTGGAAAGTCTGTTGACCATGAAGTGGAAGGCTCCCATATTCAGATAGGTGTGGACCTGTGTAGAAAATACAAGGAAAGCCCAATGATAATTAATGCAGTTGAAGCGCATCATGGAGATGTTGAACCGGAATCTCTGATTGCATGTCTTGTGCAGGCGGCGGATGCCATTTCAGCAGCCCGGCCAGGTGCAAGAAGAGAGACGTTGGAGACATATTCCAACAGACTGAAACAGTTAGAGGATATTGCGAACGGTTTCAAAGGTGTGGATAAGTCATTTGCTATTCAGGCAGGTAGAGAGATTCGGATTATGGTGGTTCCTGACCAGATTGGCGATGCTGACATGGTTCTGTTAGCTCGTGATATTTCCAAACAAATCGAGAATGATTTGGAATATCCAGGGCAGATCAAAGTCAATGTAATTCGAGAGTCTCGTGTAACGGATTATGCCAGGTAAGAGGTTTAAGACCGTCAACAAGGTTTTGTTGGCGGTCTTTTCTGCTTTAGCCTTAAGTTCTAAGATACTTGCGGGCGAGCATAGTATTTTTTGGATAAATTATTGATTTAAGTAAGGAGGACAATATGGGACAACCATCAATTAAACGGATTAAAAGAGAATTGGAGCATCAGGGAAGTATTTTGGATATCTATACGGATTACATGGAATTGCCGGATGGTAAGATCGAGAAGTGGGATTATGTGGAACACCGCAAGGGGGCCGCGGCAGTCGTACCAGTATTGCCAGACGGCAGGATATTGATGGTGCGCCAATATCGGAACGCATTGGAGCGTGATACGCTGGAGATACCAGCGGGTTCTAGGGATTCGGTGACAGAACCTACAATAGAATGCGCGTCCAGGGAATTGGAAGAGGAGACAGGTTACCGTTGTGACCATTTGGAGTTTCTGCTTTCTTTGCGGACAACGGTTGCATTTTGTAATGAGATGGTCGATGTGTATGCCGCCAGGGATTTAGTGCCCACAGAACAACATTTAGATGAAGGAGAGTTTATTGAGTTGGAGGCGCATCCAATTCAGGAGTTGTGCGATATGATTTATCAAGGCGTTATTCAGGATGGCAAGACAGTGGCGGCGATTTTGGCATATAAGGACAAGTACGGCAAAAAAGTGGACAGGGAATGAATTTTCAGATATGGCCCCGCATAAGATAGAAGAAAGAATGTTGGGATATGTTGTGGGAAGCGTATGAAAAAATTATTGCAATTGCGTTGGAAGCGGCAGGAGAGGATGCCCAAAAGCAGATCGTTATGGACGCGCGTGATACAGGGGAGCCTTCTGGGAGCTTTTGCAGCGGGAATTTTGTTGGCAAATTTGATGGGAAGGGAGGCAGTTTCCAATGCGGGGATTCTGAATGATTATTTTGTGGAAAAATTCCAGTACACAGAGGTGAGTGGAGAAAATTTGTTTTTCTACATCATCGGGGAGCGTGTGCCTCTGGTATTGCTTCTGCTGATGCTGGCCCTGACGACACTTAGCATGGTTGGGGGAATCCTTATGTTGAGTTGGCAGGGATTTTCTGTAGGATTTATGCTTTCTACAGCGATTGCCAAATATGGGGTAAAAGGGATTCTTCTGGTGCTGGGAGGGTTATTTCCGCAGTATTTATTCTATTTGCCGGTCTATATTTTGTATTGTTACCTTGCGAATTATCTGCGTTTGAGACTGAGTAAGGACAGGATAGGCAATGGGTCTGATCGAGGTTATATTTTGGGAGCTTGGCTGGTATCGGCGGCTGGACTTTTGGTGTTATTTGTGATGGGGATTTTTCTGGAAAGTTATGTGAATCCCTTGATTTTGAAAAAAATATTAAAAATATTTTAAAAAAATTTTACAATATGTAGATGGATGAAAAGGGATATGGACGACATCTTGTGGAACCCTATAAAAGCTCGAATATAAGGCGAAAAATCCATTTGATTTTCTGTGAAAATGTTATTATAATGATAGTTGTCAGAAGGATTTTAATGACATAAAACGATAGATGGGGTAGTTGATTTATGACAGAAATAATACAAAAATTTGTCCTGTATATGAAAGAGGTGCGCAAGACCTCGGAGAATACTGTGCTCTCATATGAGCGGGACTTAAAGAAGATGAATCAATATTTTGCAGAGCAGGGCATCCAAAAGGTTGGGCAGATTACTGATACCGCCTTGAATTCCTATATCCTTTTTTTGGAGAGTCAAGGCAGAAAACCATCTACCATATCCAGGAATATTGCCTCTATGAAAGCCTTTTTTCAGTATTTACAGAGAGAAGGATACACAAAGCAAAATATTGCCGAGGATTTGAAGGCGCCCAGAGTGGAACGCAAAGCGCCCACTGTATTATCAGAGGAAGAGACGATGCGGCTTTTAGAGCAGGCGGCAGGAGATTCTCCCAAGGAACTGCGTGACAGGGCCATGCTGGAATTGCTGTACGCTACTGGAATTCAGGTTTCTGAATTGGTTACCTTAAAATTATCTGACGTAAATCTACAGATGGAATATCTCGTCTGCACAGACAATAGCAGGGAGCGGATTATCCCATTTGGCTCCATGGCAAAACGGGCGTTGGAAGCCTATTTGAAACAGGGACGCGCACCTCTGCTCTCAGGAGGGGACAGCGTATATTTGTTTACCAACTGTTCAGGGCAGGTGATGAGCCGTCAGGGATTCTGGAAATTAGTGAAATCTTACGGTAAGAAAGCAGGCATTACCAGTGAGCTGACGACACATACGCTGCGCCGCTCAGCAATGGGGATGTAAGCCAGCTTAAAGAATGTTGTAATTATAGAAGAGCGAACGAACCTATGCCGTTCGCTCCTGGGATTGCAAATCCATATATACTGCGTTGTGGGAGAGTAAGGCATTTCCCCTCCCACAACAAATTAGTTCATTTCTGCAATGTGATAAATCAACTCTTCTGATTCTTTCCATCCAAGACATGGGTCGGTAATGGATTTCCCATAAATATGTCCGCCTACTTTCTGGCATCCGGGTTCAATGTAACTTTCAATCATTACGCCTTTTACCAGTTTATGGATTTCTGGAGAAATTTTGCGGTTGTGCATGATTTCTTTGACAATACGGATTTGCTGCTCATACTGTTTGTTGGAATTGGAATGGTTGGAGTCAATGATGGCGGCATGATTTTTTAATTCCATCTCATCATACATTTGAATAAGCCGTTCTAAATCCTCATAGTGGTAATTGGGGATGCAGACGCCGCGTTTGTTGACAGCTCCGCGCAGCACAACGTGGGTCAGGGGATTGCCGCTAGTGTCTGCTTCGTATCCACGGAAGACGAAATGATGCGGATGCTGTGCCGCGTACACGGAATTAAGCATAACGGAATAATCGCCGCTGGTAGGGTTTTTCATACCAGCCGGCACATCGAAGCCGCTGACGGTAAGGCGGTGCTGTTGGTCTTCCACGGAGCGTGCACCAATGGCAACGTAGGAGAGAAGGTCTTCTACATAAGGCCAATTTTCAGGGTAGAGCATCTCATCGGCGGAAGATAGTCCGCTTTCCTCTAAGGCACGAATGTGCATTTTACGCATGGCAATCAGCCCGGCAACCATATCCGGCCGTTTTTCCGGATCAGGCTGATGGGCAATGCCTTTGTAGCCTTCGCCAGTGGTTCGCGGTTTATTTGTGTAAATGCGCGGCACTAAGACGAGGCGGTCTTTTACTTTCTCCTGTACCCTGCTGAGGCGGTTGATGTAATCACAGACGGAATCTTCGTTATCTGCGGAGCATGGACCGATAATAACCAGGAATTTGTCGGAGGCGCCGGTGATAATATCGCTGACCATTTGGTCGCGTTCTCTCTTTGTGCGCGTGGCCGTTTCTGAAAGCCCATATTCCTGTTTGATTTCTTCCGGGCTTGGAAGTTGTTTGATAAATTTAAAACTCATATGGAAAACTCCTTCTTTTATAAATGAAATAATAATTATGTGTTTGCAAAAGGTTTACAGAGCAAAGCAATGGAAACTACATGCACAAAAATCACTCTGGGAAGTCAGCTTCCCAAGATAATTTTTGTGCACTTTGTCTTTGCCGCATGAGCGGCAAGACCTTTTGAACGAGTAAATATATTAGTGCAACAGCCCCACTCTAATCCTAATGGGTAAAATATTTCTCCTTGATAATATCTGTGGGCATTTTCTGTCCAGTCCAGCATTCAAAAGCCGCTGCACCTTGATAGAGGAGCATATACATGCCGTTAAAGCAGGGGCAGCCCCTTTCGCTTGCCTGTTTCATAAGCATTGTCTCCTTGGGATTGTAGATAATGTCTGAGACGATTAGCCCCTGGTGCAGCATGGAGGAGTCAGCAATTGGACTGGCAGAACTGTTGGGAGCCATGCCGACGCTGGTCGCATTGGTTAAGATGGCGCTTTCACGAATGCTCTCGGCAAGGAGGGCATTGTCTTCTATATCCAGAAGGCGGATGCGGCATCCTGTCTCGGAAGCTACGCGCTGGCAGAAAGCGGCGGTCTTGTCCCACGAGGCGTTTTGGCGTTTAAACATATCAATGGAAGAAACGCCGTCCAGAGCTGCCTGTATACAGATGGCAGTGGCAGCCCCGCCCGCGCCTAAAAGCGTCATTTTCTTGTCGATGATGTCATGGCCGGCATCTATTACGGAACGCATATACCCGACGCCGTCGGTTGTATGCCCGATCAGTTTGTTGTCCTTTACAATTACAGTGTTTACCGCGCCGGCAAGCCTTGCGGCAGGTGTCAGTTCGTCCAAATATGGTAAGATATGTACTTTTAAAGGCATGGTAAGGTTGAAGCCGCAGATACCGGCTGCCTTCAAGCCCATGACAGCGTCCTGTAGATGTTCAGGCGTCACGTCAAAAGCAAGATATACATAGTCAAGCCCAAGCAGGCCAAAAGCCGCATTGTGCATCTGCGGTGAGATGCTATGCGATACCGGACTGCCTAAGAGCGCGGTCAGTTTCGTTTTTCCAGTGATTTCATAGTCCATAGGTTCACCTTTTTTTCATTTTTGTTTTCAATCTATCTTAAAATATTCTAAAAAATATGTCAATGCATAATAATTTTGAGTTTCCCCATTTTGTATTTTTATAGTACCAAAAGGTTTCCAGCACAAAGTGATGGAAACACTTTGCACAGAA
>CAJUTD010000090.1:0-7601 GCA_910589635.1 uncultured Lachnospiraceae bacterium
TTTGGCATGTGCCAGAGCATGGCAAACCCTGCGGTAGCGGCGGCAACTGCTGCCGCAATGGGAGTACTGACTCCCATGCCTTGTACGCCCGTGCCGGCGGGGCCTTGGGCGCCGGGAGTCCCTCAGGTATTAGTCGGGGGGAAGCCGGCAATCAATAACCAATGTAAGCTGACATGTTCTTATGGGGGGATGATACAGTTTACAAATTCAGGCTGTCAGACCGTGCAGCTCTAGGTTTCATCTGAGGGAAAGATTATGGATAAAAAGAATTTATTTGGCTCCCATGGCAGTATGGGGAAGAAAGGCGTTATCGGGCTGTGTGTTATTTTGTTTGCCGCAGCCGCTGCTGTAGTGACGGCAAGCATTTATGGCAGCACGATAAAATTAAACTATATTGAGCAGATTCATTTGCAAGATGGACATCTGTATTATGTGGACCGCGGACAAGGTGATGATTTAAAGATTATACGCTCTAGCCCGGATGGGGACAAGGGAGAAATGATTGTCTGCAAGCGTCATACCGGGGAACGGTATCGGATGGTCCGTCAGATATTTTTTGACAGCGAAGGAGAGGCATACGCTCTTGTGGAAGAAACAAATGTGGAATCGTGGGATGAGGTAAGCTGCAAAGTATACAAATGTGATTTTGCGCACGGAAAGCTGAAAGAGACGTCGTATGACTTGACGGAGGATGCCCAAAATTGCAGCCAAATTGAGGTTGCGCGCATACAGGAGGAGAACCTTTATTATATTCGCATACCGGATGTAGAAAAAGGATCGGCAAAAGCAGAATTGATGGCGCTTGCTTCACAGGGAGAACAGCGGATCCTTGATAAGGTAAAGCTGAAGTATCCGTACCTGAACACGCAGTTTTTCCTGAGCGAAGAGAAGATTCTGTTGTGGATGGATTATGCAGGCGAGGTTTATGCAAAGGAAGTTGGGGGGAAGCATCATCTGGAAATCGAAGGTATCACAGGTAAGCCGGGGATGTTCAAGAGCCTTTCCGATGACGGCAGACACGCATATGTCCTTGATTATGAAAACGAGTGCATCCGCGCTATTGATCTGGCAAAAAGAACTTCCCGGGCATTATTTGTGGCAGAGGAGATCAGGGCTGTTGATGCAGAATTTACATTTCAGCAGTTGCACAGCCCGGATTGTACACAGTCAGGGTTCTGCGCGGGCGTTGAGGACGCGCAGGGGATGGTTTCTGTCTGTTCTTACCAGGAAGGGAATCATCAGGATATTGGAGAGGTCTCGCTGACTGCGTTGACTGTTTTGCGCCGTATGAGCCTGGTATATTTGGCGATTTTTGGAATAACAGCATTTATCTGCATTTATTGGGTTCTTCGGGTAAAATATCATTTCCAGACAATTTTAGTTCGGCTTGGCGTGATTTTTCTTCTTGGGCTTCTCGTGATGGATAGTTTTTTGGAAAGCTGGATTGAACAGTCGATGCGCCGGCAGCTAGAGTGCAACCAGACGTTTTCCCTGTCTGCGCTGGGAAAGATTCTCAATAAGGATATTGTCAAA
Source organism: uncultured Lachnospiraceae bacterium (assembly GCA_910589635.1). GTDB lineage: Bacteria > Bacillota > Clostridia > Lachnospirales > Lachnospiraceae > Petralouisia. The sequence goes on from CAJUTD010000090.1 coordinate 1,534, forward strand.
AATATTGAGAAGGAGGCAGATAAGATTCCTTCCGGGGACAGAGCGTTTCGCATAAGCAATGCAGGTCTTAAAAAAGAAGAGGGAAGCAGCGGGCTGTCTATGTATGTCTACAGCATTTTTGAAGCCGATGAGGATGGGCGTTTGTATGTCAGCGAGTCTATGTCGGAATATAGCGGCGTTCCCGTGGAATGGGTTTATACGAAGGAAACGCTGGAGGCAATCTATCAGGCTTATGATATGTCGGAGGTTGTGGATAAGAGCGATGAGGACAGGGAAGGGAAACGCAACAACCAGTTTGTGCCGATTGTGTTAAGCGACGGTACAAAATATGGAGTGCTTTCCGTTTCTGTGGATGGAAATATCTTGGATTATCAGATTTGGTATTATCAGTGGAACCTGAAAAATGCTTCCTCTACGCTGTTGCTGATATTGACTGTAATTTTATTGGTTATCCTCTATATTTTCCTGAAACCCTTAAAAGCATTGAAGGAATGCGCAGGAACGCTGGCGGCTGGCAACCTCGGCGTGACGGTTGCCGTGCGCGGGCATGATGAGGTGGCTGATATTTCCGCGGCATTTAACCAGATGTCGTTGGAGATTGCCAACTACGTGCAGGATATCAAAGGCATGTCGGACGGTTATTATAAGTTTATTCCGGCTAAGATTCTCAATCTGCTGGGCAAGGAGTCCATACAAGAGGTGGAGCTGGGCGATGAGATGCAAGGGGAATTCACCATACTTTCCTTACATGCGCTGGATTATCCCAAACAGAGCGCAGTTTTTTCAGCAGAGCAGGTATATAAAGATATTAACCGTGTGCTGTCGATGCTCGTGGAGCCGATTAACAGCCATCACGGCGTGGTGGAACATTTTGAAGATACCGGATTGTCTGCCTTTTTTACGGTCAGCAGCAGGGAGGCGTTAGACGCCGCCATCGACATTCAGCGTTTATTGGAAGAGCAGATGCCGGGCAATGGCAGGACGATAGCTATCAGCTATGGGCGTGTGATGATTGGGGTGATTGGGCATGAGCAGCGCATGGAAGCTACGACAATTTCCGCCCATTCAGACCTGGCAAAAGAATTACGTTTAAAGGGAGATAAATATGGCGCGCATATTCTTATCACGCATTTCGTTTATGAGCAGATCACAGATTTTGAGGAGCATTACCACGCCAGGTATCTGGGGAATGTTTACCTTGCCGCAAATAATACATATGAGCGTGTCTACGATGTCTACGATGGGGACGCGGAGGAGGAATTCTATTACAAAGATTTGACAAAAGCTTTATTTGAAAGGGGCGTGAATTTGTTTGTGGCAAAGAAGTTTTACGAGGCGCGCCTGGTCTTCGTAGAGGTTTTAAAACAGCATCGCAAGGATAAGGCGGCAAAGGAATATCTGTACCGTTGCGACAAATATTATAAGCTCTCGGATACGGAGGAAATAGAGACTGTGATTGAGAAGTTTTGAAACTTATGATTAGCCAAGACGTTGGGAAGAGGTGTGGGAAATGGAAGAAGAATTGAAAGTTGACAATGTGCCGGGGGATGACAGGACGAATGATAACGCACAGTTGGATGAGACAGAACCAAAGCCACAGCAGCCTTTGAATGAATGGGCAAATGATGTGGATGACCTGGGAGATAATAGTACGGCAGGTAAAGGAGGAAAGGCTGGGGAAGGCTGGGCAAATGATGTAGATGACCCGGGAGATAATAGTACGGCAGGTAAAGAAGGAAAGGCCGAGGAAGGCTGGGCAAATGATGTGGATGACCCGGGAGATAATAGTACGGCGGGTGCAGGCAAATTGGCTGGTGATGAAATTGTTATGGGAATGGGCAAACTCATGGCAAATACCATGGATACAAAAATGCATGGGGGCGAAGAGCAGACAGGGAATGGCGATCCTTTTGATAAGTTAGAGGATTTGGCAAAGAAAAAAGCACAGAAAGAATCTAGAAAAGGCAGAAAATCCCAGAAAGAAAATAAAGCTGGGGAGGGCAAAGATGTGCAGAAACAGGACGCCGATGCGCAGGGTGATACGCCGCAGGCTGTTAAAAAGAGCGTTGATAATCTTCGGGAAGGAAAGCTTTATATGGCGGTCGTCTTAGCGCGACAGCTTGAAAGAGGCGGGCAAAACCCTATGGCAAGTAATAAATTCAAACGCTTTTTCAAGTCTTCTAATTTTGACTCCGCAGCAGATAAGTTCAAATTAGTGGGATCGTTGAGCGTGGCGGCAGGTCAGCTTGACGCCCAATATCAAGGGTCTTTTGTCAGCAAGGCAGTTTCGCTTGTCACCAATATGGTAGGGTTTGTGGCGGGCGTAAAAGCATTTGTGCCAAGAGCAAGGAAGTTCAAAACGATACAAGGCAAGAACAAAAAAGTTATGGAAGGCATAGGCCTTCTTTCGGATTTTGCGCAAATGATGTCCAAGGGAGTTTTAATTGCGCAGGCAATTGCAGGTTTTGCGGGAGCCAATGAGGGTCTTTTTAAAAAAGTAACAGGGTATATGACGGCAATCTTCAATGGCATTTCACAGATTGCCGGGGTTGTAACGGGTATCAATGGGCTCAATGTTGCCAGGGGAAAACTTAAAAAGATGAAAGATGCGGAGAATGAAAGATGGGAAGAAGTAGAGAAGATACTTCCCAAGTACAGCCAGTCGGGGGGAGATGGCAGCCAGGAGGATGAAAAAGAGGAAGAAGGCGGCCAGGATGTTTCAACATCAAATGAAGACCAGAATGCTTCGGAAGCAAATAAAGGACAGGAAACACAGGCAGGGACGGGAAAGAAGAAAAATCGTCTCCGTGCCAAGATGGAGCAGTCGAAGCAGCGCGAAAAAATGATGAAGGAGCGGCAGAGCCTGGCAAATATGCTGCTGAGGCGAGAAGATATTCGGGATGAGGATAAAGACAAGGCAGTCAGTTACCTTGCTTTACGCAGGAAGATTAAAATTGTAAAATCCAATGTCGGCATGGGACTTTCCGGCTTGGTGGTGAATGCTATTGGGCTGGCCTCAAGCATTACGAACATAACACTTTTATCTGGAGAAGAAAACGCACAAAGTACAAGCGTTGGACTGGGCGCAGCGGCGGCTTTTGGAGGAGCAGGGCTGACAGCAGCCAAAATTGGACTGGACAAGTCGAATCAAAAGAAGCAGAATAGTGAGGAGACAGCGATGATTAAGGGAAGGCTCTGGTCGCTTATTCATGGACTGGACGATGACAAATTTGGATTAAAGGGAATATCCGAATCACTGGAAGCAGACCCATCGCCGGAGAAAGCTGAAGAAGCAAAAGGCGTGGTGAATAAATATAAAGCCGTAGACGGTCAGCTTCAGGGAGCATTTGTGGAATATGAAGATCTTTTTAAGGCAAAGGATGCAGAAGAGTTCCGCAATCTGCTGGTGTCGGCAATATAATAAAAATTTCCAGATATAAAAGAGTATTGCAAAAAAACAGAACAGGAAATGGATGGTGGAGAGATGTTTGCGGGGCAGGAGGAATATTTTCAAGAGCTGCTGATTTTGGTAAAGAAGGAAATCAGCCTCTATACGAAGTATGCAGTGCGTCTTACGGCGAATGGTTCCGTCCGTCATGTTTATCAGACGAAGTTATTTCGGGAGGAACTTGCCAATATTTTGCAAGACCCATTTGCACAGATGGCGCGTGATGAGTATGAGAGAGAGCGAGAGAATCTTTTTATGCAGTGGCATAAATTCCATGAGAAGGCCTACCGTACGCTTAAAGAAAGCGCTGTGATGCTCCCGTTTGCCTATCTGCTGCGCAGGCTGGGGCTTACGGATTTTGAGCAATATCTTGCCTGCCTTGCCATAGCGCCGGAATTAAACCGGGAATTTGAGCGCATGTACGCCTATCTTCAGGATGACCTGGCTTGGCGTTATCCTTCCCTCGATTTGAGCGTTAAGATGTATTCAATGGATGAAACTGTGCAGAATGCGCTTATCCACCGCATATTCGTCCGCCGGGAACTTCTATGCTGCGTGTTTGGGCAAAGGCCCATGACACAGGAGAGTGAAATGTCCTGGCAGCTTAAGTTTAGGAAAGATTTGATTGATTTTGTATTTTTTTATGAGGCCGATTTATTGGACCGGAAAATGGGTTATCATGTAGTTGTTCCCGGAAAGTTTGGGATAGAGGAATGCAACATTAACCGAGAAGTGGCAGAACAAATGATAGAGCGCTTACAGGAGGGGGGCGCCGCCAAGGAGGACGGACGGCAAATGCGTCTGTTTTTGCTGAGAGGTCCATATGGCAGCGGGAAAAAGAAGCAGATTATCGCGGCAGCGGGCAGTTTGGGGCATACTGCGCTCTTTATGGATATGCGGGCGCTTGTCTGTCAGAAGGAAGACAAGATGGAGGAAATGGTATGCGACGCCGTTGTGCGAGCCGTTTTGAACAGGGCGTTTTTGGTGGTGGAACACTGGGAAACCGTCTGGATGGGGGAGGGCAGGCAGCGGCAGGCATCCCTGAATATTCTGCGCAAGGCTTCCGTTTTTTTTCGTTATTTATTTCTCACGGTGGAGGAACTGCCGGGAGAAGATATTTTAAAAGGAGAATATCCCCAAGGATATAGGGTGGAAGAGTTTTATCTGCGTTTTCCCTCCATACAAGAGCGGGGTATGCTCTGGAAATCTTTTCTCGCAGCAAGTGGAGGAAAGCCGGAAGAGGAAACTGTCTTTGCACGTTTGGCGGCGCAGTTTGATTTTTCTCCGGGTGTGATAAAAGAGGCGGCCGAGTCCGCCTGCAAAGAGGCGCAGATGCAAGGGGCAACAGAAGTTTCGACGTCTTGTTTGTACCGTGCGTGCCGTCAGAAAATTTCCCATCGGCTGGGGGAGCGTGCGAGCCGTGTAAACGCCGTCTATACCTGGGACGATTTGGTGTTGGAGGAGGGAGCCAAGGAACTGCTGCGCCAGGCATGCGGGCAGGTTACCTGCCGCGGCAAGGTCTATGAGGAATGGGGATTTGAACAGAAGGTTGCCTATGGAAGAGGCGTTTCCCTATTGTTTGCCGGGCCTCCGGGCACCGGCAAGACGATGGCGGCGCAGGTGCTGGCGAAAGAATTGAATCTGGAATTGTATAAGGTGGATCTCTCTGGCGTGTTGTCGAAGTATATCGGGGAGACGCAGAAAAATCTGCGGGAGATTTTTGACGAGGTCAAAAAGAGCAGGAGCATCCTCTTTTTCGATGAGGCGGACGTGCTTTTCGGAAAGCGTGTCGACGTCACAGACGCCAGGGACATCAGCGCCAATGCGCAGACCGCCTATCTGTTGCAGAAGATGGAGGAATATGACGGTATTACGATTCTTGCCACCAATCTAATGCAGAACTTTGACGATGCATATAAACGCCGTATGAAATTTATCATCCGCTTTACCTTTCCCCGAAGGGAACAACGCATGCAGCTTTGGCAAAAAGTGTTTCCTGCGCAGATGCCGCTTGCAGCAGATATTGACATTGATTATCTTGCTGACAATTTTGAGCTCTCCGGCGCAAACATCAAAAATATTGCCTTGAACGCCGCTTTCATAGCGGCTTCCAGGCAGGAGATTACCGGTATGGAACATATTATGGAGGCTTTGCAGCAGGAATATGAAAAATCCGGGAAAATACTTGGAAAAGCAGAGCTGAAAGAGTATTATATCTATAAGAAACAGTTTAGCCAGCCGGGATAAATGGGAAAATTACCTATTGTACCAGGTCATACAGAATGGAGGAAATTATGAATAAAGAACAGTTGCGGGAAGGTTTACAGAGGTTGGATGCATATGTCAGCAGGCAGGGATTTAAGAGTATGTTTTTGGAAGAAGGTAAACAGGCGGCCATGGACACGCTGCTGCTGGGTCTTGAGATAGAGGAAGATTTAAGTATTGATATTAGCTGTAACTTTGTCCATGCGCCGGAATTTGGCGACGTTTTACAGTATTATGGGCAGTTAGAATTAGACCCTATTATGGAAGAAAATCCGAAGGCTTTTACAGATTTGAATGTCTATCAAATGATAAATCAGTTGAATCGGGGACTGCCGGTGGGACAAATATTATACAT
>CAJUTD010000090.1:7611-11594 GCA_910589635.1 uncultured Lachnospiraceae bacterium
TTATCGGCATTCGCTATACAATGCTGACAGAGTTGGATGATGAAGCAGAGCTGGCGAAATGTGTCAGTATTATCGAGATGATAATGAATATTTATGAGGTGCTTTGCAGCACGATTCTGCTGCTGTTAGAGGGGGAATCCTTAAACAGCGCGATGGAGATTTTGGCAGACATAATGGAGGAGTAAACCATTCGTGTGTACAGGGGATTGCTTGCAGGTAAGAATCCGAATAGAGGAATGAGCGCTATTTTGCATGGGCAATTACTTGCAGTGTAAAGAATCCGTTTTCCTGCTGGAAATTTACCATGGAGTGCGTCTGCTTGGCGAAGAAGAGAATGCTTCTTGTGCCAATGCCATGTCCCAAGCCCTTTTGAGAAATTGGTATTCCCTCTTTGTCAAAAAGCACGGTTTTGCGGCAGGTGTTGGATAGTTCCAACAGAAATTGTCCACCTATGTTGCGGCTTTTTAATTTGATGATGCGCTGTCCAGATTCTTCTTTGCAGGCGTTTAGCGCATTTTCCAGCGCGTTGGCAAGCACCACTGAAAAAGATAAAGAATCAAATTTGCCCGCAGGGGGAGCTGTGAAAGCAGTCTGCACTTCGATGCCTTCGCTTTCGGCAAGGTTCAGATAAAAAGCGAGCACAGAGTTAATGATGGAATCGTTACAGTAAGTATTTATCTCAACTTTGCCGACGGCGGCCTCCAGGTCTGACAACAGCTGATTTGCCTCCTCTATGGAGCCGTTGTGCAGGCATGTCTGCATGATGTTTGAGAAATGCCGGATATCATGGCGCAGTATTTTCAATTTTTCTTCGGTGGCATGCATATTTCTGGCCTGTTTTTCCATAGTGGAAATCTGTAGCGTCAAAATGTGTTTATGGTGAGAGAGCATCTGGTAGCGGTATTGCCGCAGGATGCTCTGATAGACAAGAAAATAGACAATGAGAATTAATATAACATTGCCAATCATGTATACAATACGAAAGGGCTCGTTGGCATAGTGAGTCGGGTAATTTGCAATAAAAATCATCAGCATACAAAAGGATACCGGAATCAGGGACAGAGGCCCCCAGCCGATCTGCACGGCTTTCGTCAGTTCCAAAAAAGGTTTTCTGAGATATTTGTATTCCAGGAGGATTACAAGAATATAGGCAGCGCAGAGTATCAGAAAATAGCTGCCGGCGTTGCCGTGGACAGCTGTGTTGGTTAGGAGTATAATTATAGCCAGGATGTAAGAGAACAAAACCTGCGTGGCATAATTGAAAACAGACTGAGCGGGAGTGCTGCAGTCCATATAGTATGTAAGCGCAATAGCCGGTACGGAAATGGTAAAAAACATACAGTGTGTAAACGTAAAAAATCCTGCAAAATAAATAATTGCCCAAGAAGATATGCCAATCCATACCAGATAGACGCCGAACAATAACAGTACTTTTTTCACATGAAATTTGAAGGATGTCAGGCATGACATCATACCCAGTGTGAAACTGGTAATTAGAAGAACGCGAATAATGTTGAGGATATTATGTTCATATAAATCTCCCAGAGTCATACATATTCCTCCTCTTTGAGCCAATAGTCTATATAGTTTTGCTGTACCCTTGCGGTAAAGGAGCGGGCAACTGGAATGACAGCGCCGGTTGTCAGAGACAAGGAGCCGTTTGCCAGGCTGTTGGAATAATTCAAATTTACCACAAAAGAAGTGTGAGTTTTGATGAAATTAGGCTGTTCTAAAATTGGCGCCAAAAACTGATTGAAGCCGGAGCGCAGATACTGGCTTTTTAAGTGCCGTCCGTCTGCCAGGTGGAAATGGCAGACGTGCGCTTGCAGCTCTGCATAGACGATGGAGTGCAAAGGAATCTGTATTATGCCGTCCGTCGTTTTTAAAATAAATACGTTATCCCTGTGTTGCTCAAAGCGGCGGGCAATTTTGTCAAGAACCGGAAACAAAAGCTGCCTGTCCACAGGTTTACAGATGTAGTTAAATGCAAAGAGACGGAAAGCATCCGAGTAATAATCTGTACTCGAGGAGAGATAGACAATCAGCGGTTCGGCCAGCAGATTGGAAAGCTGTTCTCCCAGGGAAATTCCGCTCATTTCTGGCATCAGTATATCAAGCAGGAAGATGTCAAAAGCTTCTCCTCCTGAGACAGCGTCAAGGAGCAGGAAAGGAGAGGCAAATTTTCTAATTTTGATTTCTGGCTTATTCGGCTCATAGAGCCATTCTTTGATGAGTTCCACAGTTCTCGTTAAATCTCTTTTGTCATCGTCACAGATGGCAAGCTGAATCATAGTCTTATACTCCTTTCGCAGTAATTTCCGAATGTCATGAGCTGCTGAAATAATTGTAACTTTTGTTTTTATAAAATGCTATATTTTGGGATAATTGGGGAGTTTTCGGGGATGAAAAAAGTATGTATAATGTCTTTTTTGTTGCAAAAAATGCAAAATTGGTGTAAATCCTCCCAAAAGGAAATAATTTCGATAAGATAGGCGGTGGATTTGTATAGCGAATATTAAGTATTAAGTAATCTGCGCGAATTATGGCAGAAACTTATTGTTCGTTGTATTAAGATAAGGAGGAGGCGAATGAACAGGACAAAAAATAACGTATATCTTGTATTATTCTGCGGCATCATGGGAGCTGTGGCCGGGAGTGTTATCTGGGTATTTTTGAAAGTGATGTCTGTGGGCATCGGTTTTCTGTGGGAATGGATTCCAGCCAAGTTTCCCATGCCGTTTTACACAGTGGTGGTATGTACCTTAGGAGCAGCTCTTATTGGTTGTTTTCGTTGGAAATTCGGGGATTACCCGGAGGAACTCGATGCGGTGATGGCGAAAGTTAAAACAGACAAAAAATACGATTATTCTAATATGGCCGTGCTCTTGCTCAGTGCGTTATTCCCGTTGCTATTAGGTAGCAGCATCGGACCGGAGGCAGGCCTTACGGGAGTGATTGTCGGGCTCTGTTATTGGGTCGGGGATAATCTATCATTTGCCAGGCAGAATACCAGGGAATATTCGCAGGTGGGAGCAGCGGTCACGTTGGGCGTTCTGTTTCGCTCACCCTTGTTTGGCGTGTTTGCCGTGGAGGAGGAAAACCGGGAGAAAGAAATTATAAAACTTCCGGGAACGATGAAAATATTTCTCTATGGCCTGGCTGCCGCCACGGGCATGGGAGCTTATCTGTTGCTGTCGAGACTGTTTGGGGCCGGGCTTTCAGCATTGCCGTCTTTTGAGGATATGCAGCCGGAGTTATTTGATTATTTGATGATCATTGTTTATATTTTTCTGGGCTGTTTGCTGGCGAAGTTTTATTTTCTTACACACACAGCTACGGAAAAGACAGTGGCAAAGCTTCCGCCCATTGTCAGAGAGACTGTGGGAGGTCTGTGTCTGGGACTTTTGGGAACGGCAATTCCGGTATTGATGTTTTCCGGTGAGGAGGCAATGGGGGAACTTGTTTCCGGGAATTTCGCCTGTGCGCCGCTGCTTCTGGCTGGTATTGCGCTCTTAAAGGTGCTGCTGACAAACGTATGTATACAGTCCGGGCTCAAGGGAGGACACTTTTTTCCCATCATATTTGCCGGGGTATGCTTAGGGTATGCCGCAGCGCTCCTTGTCTTTGGTGGACTGTCGGGGCAGGCAATTTTGGGATTGGGCAATGAAACGGGGCAGGCAGCCTTGGCTTTTGGCGATGTGGCCGGACATGCAGCTTTTGCTGCGGCGACTGTGACCGCCGCGCTGCTTGGCGGAATCATGAAAAAGCCTTTGGCGGTGACGGTACTGTTGTTCCTTTGTTTTCCGGTGAAGCTGTTTTTGTGGATTTTCTTTGCCGCTGCCGCGGGCAGCTTCTTTTTATCCATAGGGACGAAAGCCAAAAAACAAGAAGAGAAATGATGGAGACAACAGTGATAGTTGGCGTATGAATGAGTTGCAAAGGCGAACAATAAGAACAAAGCGGACAAGTCCGCATCAACTCCC
>CAJUTD010000091.1 GCA_910589635.1 uncultured Lachnospiraceae bacterium
GTTTCCTAACTTGACATTCGCTCCACGGAAAAACCTGCCATATTCGCGGCAGCAACCTCTCGCTTCTTCGCTATCATGCCACAGCAAGTATTAGTATAATGCATCTTTAAAAAAAATGCAAGTACTTTTTTACAAAACGTAGGACTTTGCGAACTCCATGAAATGGACTGTACTAAAAGGGCGCAAGCCACATCGACTTGCGCCCTTCTGGTGCAAATACCCCATAGATTGCTGCGGGATATTTTATTCTTTTATCCTATCAATATCTGTAAGATTTACTCCTGCTACATTTAACAATGCCTTTAACGAAAGATATTCGTCCTTTAATTTTGCATATGTCTCAGTTGCATTTTCCTTTTTGGCTAACATCATATATTCTTGTATTTTTTTAAAATCTTCGATGGCGGCTTTTGCAATCTCAAGACCATTCGGCATATAAACACCTCCCAATTTTATGACTTCCAGCCTGCATGTAAACATTCAAAACCATATAATATCTATCGATATTATATCACGAATAACAAATCACGTCTATGATATTTTATAGTTATCCGCAAGAGCAAAATACAACATTAAAAAACAAAGCCCTTTCGCACTTAGAAATGAACAAGAATATCCCATAGGAACTCATGCACAAACGGCACCGAATCCTATGGGATACTTTGTCAGTGATTACATTGTCCGCTGAACACGGTATTACTCTGCCTTGAAGGACTTCTCGGTCAGAACATTTCCGTCCGGATCAAGGTAACGAACGGTATAAGTACATGCACCTTCCTGGCCTACGGCATCGTCAAGTGTCTTTACCTGTGTCTTAAGCGCCTCACCCTGAGCGTCTAAGGCAGCTCCTAATGTTTCACCAATGCCGTCTGTAATCAGGGAACTGTCCTCGATTTTTACCTCTACGATCAGCTCATTTCCAGTTGCACTGATAGAAGCAGACATACCCTCTTGTGTCATAGCCTGGGTCATGCTGTCAAAAGTAGCTTTTGCAGTCGGATCATTCAGCAATTCCTCTAATGTAGTGCCAGTGGAGTCTGCTGCATCCGCTTCTGTATCGTCTGCCGCATCTGCATCTGCATTTGCATCGTCTGCTGCGTCTGTTTCCGTATCATCTGCTGCATCTGCCTCATCTCCTGCCGGAGCCTCTGTCCCTGCTGCCTTATCGTCTTTGTCGGAACCACCGCATGCTGTAACAGATAATGTCATTGCCATGATAGCTGCACATGCAAAAAATTTCAATGTCTTTCTTTTCATTTTACTTTTCCTCCCTTGTTGGTTCAAGACATCTTTGTCTTTTCACCCTTTATAAATAATTTATCTTAAACAAACTTCACCATACTACAATTTGCCTCTGTTGTCAAGATAAAATTACTTCGAGTTTCCCCATTTTGTATTTTTATAGTACCCAAATGAGGATGCCGCATGAAGATATTATTTCATTCAAAAGGCCTTGCCGCTCATGAGGCAAAGACAGAATGCACAAAAATGCCTATTCTCTGCCCTCCGGCAAAGGTTTAATAATCTTCTTATAAATATTTACCAGGCAGACTACCGATACCAAAAGCGACATAGTCTCCGCAATTGGGAATGCCCACCAAACCGCATCCAAGCCGCCCAGCTGGGCAAGAATGTATGCTGCCGGCACCAGGACCACCAACTGTCTCATAATAGAAACGATCATACTGTATACCGCTTTGCCTAATGCCTGGAACACGGTCCCCGCTATAATACAGAACCACGCAATCAGGAAATGGAAACCGATAACCCTCAGCGCCTGACAGCCAATTTCCAGCATTTCATCCGAGGCATCAAACATCTTTAATAAAACCTGCGGAACAAGTTCAAACCCGGCAAACCCAAACAGCAACAGCCCGAAAGCAATGCCCATGCTGAGTTTAATTGTCTTGACCATACGCTTCCTCTGCTGCGCACCGTAGCTGTATGCGATTATCGGCGTAATGCCATTGTTCAGCCCAAACACCGGCATAAAGAAAAAGCTCTGGAGCTTGAAATATACGCCAAAAACGGCTGCGGCTGTAGAGGAAAAATCGATCAAAATTTTATTCATGCAATAGGTCATCACGGAGCCAATAGACTGCATTATAATAGAAGGAACGCCCACCATATAGATACTCCCAATCAGGGAACCGCTGAGGCGAAATCCTTTCAGCGATAAATCTATCTCATGGTTAAACTTCATATTGCAGACACAAGCGACAATTGCCGCCACGCACTGGCCAATGACTGTCGCCACCGCCGCGCCTGCAACGCCCATTTCAGGCAGACCAAGCCAACCGAAAATGAGAATCGGGTCTAAAATAATATTCGTGATAGCGCCCGCAAGCTGTGACACCATGCTGAAAACCGTTTTCCCGGTAGAAGTCAAGAGCCTTTCAAAAAAGAACTGCCCAAATATACCCAAAGAAAATATCATAACAATGCTCAGATATTGCACGCCCATGTCAAAAATCGCCGGCGAACTCCCTTTTAGCTGGCTTACATAGAACGGCTTCACCGCCACAAACCCTAACACCAGAAACAGAAGATAACTCATGATATAGAGGAAGCCCCCATTGAGCGCTGTTGCATTTGCTTTCTTGAAATTCTTTTCCCCAAGCGACTTGGAAAGAATTGCATTGATGCCGACGCCGGTACCTGCGCCCACCGCAATCACAAGTGTCTGCAAAGGGAACGCAAGGGACACTGCCGTCAGCGCATCCTCTGATACCCTCGCCACAAATATACTGTCAACGATATTGTAAAGCGCCTGCACAAGCATGGAAACCATCATTGGAAACGACATATTCCATACCAGTTTATTAATTGGCATAACTCCCATTTTATTTTCCGCAATGTTCTCTGTACTTTTACTGCTCATCTTATCCCTCCTTTGCATAAGCCCCGAAAGCAACAGTCCTATTATAGCCCTGCCCGCAAATGAAGTCAACAGAAACTTGGGACTAAACATCTATCTATACCTCAGACATATCGTTCCACTGCCCAAAAATAAACCCCCGGAAGTACAGCAAGTACAACCGGAGGTTCTTGTTTTGCTATTTCTATTATTTTACTTTGACTGTAAGTGTCTTTGTTGCCTTTCCACTTGTAATCTTAACTTTAACAGTACCTTTCTTCTTGCCCTTAATGGTAATCTTGCCTTTCTTAAATGTTACCGTGGCAACCTTTTTGTCCTTCTTGGACAGTTTCTTCATACTGTAACCGGACTTAGACGGTTTTACTGTCACAGTGATCTTCACAGTCTTCTTTTTCTTAACAGTTACCGTATTCTTCTTAACCGCCTTCTTACCATTCTTGAAAGTAATGGTAGGATTCTTAACGGTTACCGTAACCTTCTTAGTAATTCCATTTGCTTTCGCTGAGATCGTTGCCTTACCAGCCTTGACAGCGGTAATCTTACCCTTTTTATCTACCTTGGCAATCTTACTGTTGCTTGATTTCCATGTTACAGTCTTAGATGCGCCTTTCACAGTTGCTTTAATCGTGGCTGTCTTGGATGCGCTTCCTGTGTATAAGGTAACCTTGGACTTACTTAACGTCAGGCTTGCGCTGGCCGGTTTCGCATTGATCTTGAAAGTTTTGTTCACAGTACCTGTGTATTTGTCACCCTTAAAGGTAATCTTGGCCGTAGCCGTGCCAACCTTCGTATTATTGGAGTAAGATACTGTATAATTGGCAGTTGTAATTACAGTGCCCTTGCTGTCCTTAACTGTAACCTTAGGTGTAATCGCCTTACCAGTATAAGTATAGCTGGTCTTCTCGAGAGTGATGTTGCTTGCTTTGTTAATCACTTCTGTCTTAGTATGTCCGGTCGTATTCTCCGGGCAAACTTTACATACAGATTTGATTACGCCGTCTGCGGCAGCTGTCGCTTTTGTAATAGTCTCAGCATAATCATGGCCTTTAGCCGGTGTCTTGACATCGCTTGCACCAACCTGTTTTAAACCATCATCGCTGCTTACCAATACGCCGCTGCATCGTTTACATTTGTAATGTGCAATATTACCCTGATCCGTACAAGTAGCATCCTTTGCTGGGATAAGGCTGTCAGCGTCATGACCGAGCGCCGGAATTTCCTGTGTTTCAATAACGCCGCACTCTTTACAAGCCGGCATTCTCCTGGAACCAGGTGTTGTACAAGTCGGCTCTGTAACTACAACAGGCTCCTGGCCCTCTGCATACGAATGCTTATGTGGGGGAACCGGCTTGATGCTCACGTTATCCATATAACCAACGTAACCCTCTAAATCTTCTACAACGCCTTTGCCAAGACGGAGCTGTCCTTTGCTCATGTTTGCCAAAATTGCTTCCATCTTATCTGCCGTATCTCTATAAGTTACCGCCGGCACGCCGTTTACCGTGATGGTCAGTCCCTCTTTGGTATAGATGTAGGACATAGTATACCACTTATTGGCGTTTTGCTCCAGACCAAAGAAATTATAGTCAGAATTTACATTGTTGCCCTCTAACCAGTAGTCGCCGGGGAAAAATGGCGTCCAAGGCGCCTCATAACCTGCAATAAAACCGATTGTGCCGGTAACATTAAATTGCTGGAACTTACCAAACGCAAACAGGTAATCCCAGTCACCCTGCACCTCCGGGCAAATATCAAAGGAAAATGTCACGCCGTTAGAGTAATCGTATTTCGCAAGCGCACCGTTCACAGATGTAAGAAAATCAATTCCGCTTTCTTTTGCACCATCGTTGGTTTTACCTTTAACAAATTTGAGAACTTTGCCATGCCCGCCGTCATCACCGGAAATGATCGGCGCGTCTACAAGCTCAACGCCTTCGCTTCCGCTTGGGTTACCATCCTCATCCGTCACCTTCCGGCTGCACTGGTTCTTAAATGCGATGCCGTTCTCCGTATAATACGCATCATCACCGGATACGGTCATCTGTCCATCTTCAAAATCAAAGGTCACCTCTGCATAAGCATCAGAATCCCCGGCAGCATCTGCCACTGTGCCCGCTCCATCATTCGCTGCCGGATCCCCTGTGGCTGCGGAAACCGGTGTGCTGTTTCCGAATACCAAGGCAGCGGACAGAACCAGGGCCATTGCCTGTTTCCACACATTGTCTTTTCTCATTTTAAAAAATGCCTCCTTTATGTAATAAATTTTATCAATTGGATTATACCAGATATGGCAAAAAAGTGGTATGTCAATTATTACCAATAGTTATCCACAAAAAATGCATTTTGCCAACATTTTCACTACATTTGCAGCCTCTTGCCCTGCAAAGCCGGAATAATTGACAATAAATGTGTGCCTTGGCACGTTTTCTGCCGGATTACGGTAATACTGCGCCAAGGCGGAGAGACGGATACCCGCTGATTCCGCCCTGTGCAAAAGTTCTTCATCCGACAACCCCGTATCCATACGAAGCAGGAAATGCAGCCCGGCGTCTTCCTCGGCAATCTCACAACAGGAGGCAAGCGGGCTTTTGCGAATAGCCGTCACCAGTTCGTCCCGGATGCGCCGGTAATAGGTACGCATACGATTAATATGTTTTTCAAAATATCCTTCCTCAATGAACCTCGCCAGCGTATACTGCTCAAAATTAGACACCGTACAGGAATAGAAAGACAGTCTTTTTTGAAATTCCTCCAGCAGATGCCCCGGCAGCACCATATAACTGATGCGGATTGTCGAGGCAAGCGTTTTCGTAAACGTGTTCATGTAAATGACCCGCTCCGACCTGTCTATGCTTTGCAGTGTGGGAATCGGCTTTCCCACAAGGCGGAACTCCGAATCATAATCATCTTCAATAATGTAACGCCCCTCTTCCCTGGTTGCCCAGCCAAGCAGCTCGTATCTGGCGCCGACCGGCGTCACAATCCCTGTCGGAAAATGGTGGGAAGGCGAAATATGCGCAACATGGCACGCGGACTTTTCAAGCTCCCCCACGTCCATACCTGTCTTTCCCACCGGAATAAAACAGCATTGCACACCGTTACTTTCATAGATTTGGGCAATTTTATGGTAACCTGGATTTTCCACTGCATAGACTTTATCCCTGCCAAGAAGCTGTATGAGCAACCCATACAGATATTCCGTCCCTGCCCCGATAATAATTTGCTCTTCCGAGACATCCATGTTGCGAAACGCTTTTAAATGAGCGCTTATCGCATGGCGCAATTTAAGAACGCCGCCCCAAGGCGGCGCTTCCAGTAACTCTTCATGATAGTTTAAGAGTGTCTCCCTGAGCAGCTTCGCCCAAATTGAAAAAGGAAATTGTTCAGGATTAATTCGGTTGCTCACAAAATCAGCGACACAACGTTTCTTTGAAATATCCTGTTGGGGCCGGTTTTCCGTATTTACTCCGGCAGATGGTATCATGCCGGAAATCTCCCTGACATAATAACCCTTTTTGGGAACCGAAGAGATATATCCTTCGGCCAATAACTGCGCGTAAGCATTTTCCACCGTGATATTGCTCACACCAAGATTTTTCGCAAAACTGCGCTTGGAAGGCAGCTTTTCCCCGGATGCAAGCTTCCCGGAAAGAATATCGCTTCGGATGCATTGGTAGAGATGATGGTACAGGCTGTCTGACCCTATATCTGTAAATGAATATGTCAACATTGGTGTATAAAACCTCCATTCTGGCTATGTCAACTATGTTCAAACTGGATATTTTCATATAGCCAGTTATAGTATAACCTATTACCAGCCGATTTACAAATTATCAATTTTCAAGCGGCAGGCGCGCATAGTGTTTGAAGTGGACGCTATTACAAAAAACAGATAGGGAAAAGAGGATTATTATGGACAGACAATATGAATTGAACAAAGAATTGGCACAAATGCTCAAAGGCGGCGTCATCATGGATGTGACAACGCCGGAACAGGCAAAAATTGCCGAGGCGGCAGGGGCATGCGCCGTAATGGCGCTTGAACGGATTCCCGCTGATATCCGTGCGGCAGGCGGCGTATCCCGCATGAGCGACCCCAAGATGATCCGCGGCATCCAGAAAGCCGTATCTATCCCCGTCATGGCAAAATGCCGCATTGGGCATTTTGTGGAGGCACAATTATTGGAAGCGATTGAGATTGATTACATTGATGAGAGCGAAGTACTCTCACCGGCAGACGATCTTTACCACATTGATAAGACGAAATTCCTCGTCCCCTTCGTGTGCGGCGCCAAGGATTTAGGCGAAGCGCTGCGGCGGATCAACGAGGGCGCGTCCATGATACGCACAAAAGGAGAGCCGGGAACTGGCGATGTTGTACAGGCTGTGCATCATATGCGCATGATGAACCGTGCCATCGCAGAGGTTTCCTGCCTGCGGGAAGACGAGCTCTTCGACGAAGCAAAGCGGCTGTGCGTCCCCTACGGCTTAGTCCGGTATGTGCACGACAACCGAAAACTCCCTGTTGTCAATTTTGCGGCAGGCGGCGTTGCAACCCCGGCCGATGCCGCGCTGATGATGCAGCTCGGCGCAGAGGGCGTATTTGTCGGCTCCGGCATCTTTAAGTCAGGCAACCCCGAAAAACGCGCCAACGCTATCGTAAAAGCCGTAACAAACTTTACAGACGCCCACATGATTGCGGAATTATCAGAGGATTTAGGCGAGGCAATGGTAGGAATTAATGCAGATGAAATCGAACTTCTGATGGCTGAACGCGGAATTTAAGGAGAAACATATTATGAGAATAGCAGTTTTGGCCGTACAGGGAGCCTTTGAGGAACATGAAAAAGTATTGTGGGAACTGGGCGCAGAGACAGTGCAGCTGCGCAAAGCAAGCGATTTGCAGGAACATTTTGACGGCTTGATCCTGCCGGGCGGAGAGAGCACCGTACAAGGGAAACTTCTGCGCGAGCTCTCCATGCTTCAGTCCATCAGAGCCAAAATTAAGGAAGGTCTGCCCGTGCTTGCAACCTGTGCCGGGCTCATTCTTTTAGCGGAGCATATTGCGGGCGAAGAGACGGTGCATATCGGCACGCTGCCGGTGGCTGTAAAGCGTAACGCTTATGGCAGGCAGCTTGGCAGCTTCCACTACGCCGACGGCTATTTCCGGGGAATCGGCGCGCTGCCGATGGAATTCATACGTGCGCCTTATGTGGAAAGCGTTTCTGACGGCGTAGAAATACTTGCCTCTGTGGAGGGGCGCATTGTGGGCGTACAGTATGGAAAGCAGCTTGCCGTTGCCTTCCATCCGGAACTCACCGGCGATTACCGAATTCATCAATACTTTTTGGGACAGATATAACCGCTGCCCCAAAAAGTATTTTACAAATATCCTGATACGGCGCCAGCTTCCCACCGGGAACGTTACTTCTTGAGATACCTGCGGTCAAGCTTGTTATGATATGCAATCATTACAAATATGCCGCCAATACATTCTATTAGGAACAACGCCATATATATCAGGACATATTTCTCGCCAAAAATTATCATCGGCACAAACCAGGGAAAATATCCCAGGCCATACACGATCCACATGATACCGTGTTTGCGGTTATACGCTTTCACATCGGTAATTTGCTCTCTCTTGGGAGGTTCTTTGCCGCTCCAGAAACCAACCGGCTCTTTGCTATTATATTGGACAATCCCAATGATAATCATCGGCGCCGCAGAGATTGCCACAGTTACAATCGTAATAATCGTTTCAGCCATAATAACTCCTTTCCAACTATAAAGACCCCGCTATGAAGCATGCTCCCCCTTACCTCACATACAATCCCGCCAGTTTCATATCCTTATCATATGTCAGCCGGTAGATTACACTGATATTTTCATACGTGACCGTAATCTCCCCTACGACAAGATGCTGGTTCCCCTGCACAAGTTCTGTCATATATACTGCGCCAAACGACTGCCTTTCGCCCCAGTCGTCTGACATTACCGCCTTTATCTTTTTTATTCCTGCTTGATCCAAGTACTGCTGCATCTGTGGGATGGCATTTTCCAGAAGGGCGTCAGACGCGCCTTCATCCAGCAGCGTTACGGTCTCCTTCATCGCCGCCTCCACTTGCGCCTTGTCAAAATATTTACTCTGTTCTATGTCCCTGCCCTTGGGGAACATCCAATAGAGTAAGACAGACAACAGAATAAGTGCCGCGGCAATCGGAAGGATAATTTTAAGCGCCTTGTTCCTGCGATACTTCTTCTGCTCGGTCGGCGAAATAGTTTCATTAAAACTGTCTGCAATTTCCTGCACGGAACCCATCTCGGAAATGATTTCTTCCAGTCGTTCCCCCTGCCCCATGCGCATATCTATATCTGTCAGCAGCTGCCTTTTTATCTCCTCTTTTTTCCTGCCATTGCATTTAATCTTTTTAATTACTGCATTTACATATTGGTTTGCGTTCATTGCTCAGCCCTCCATAATCTTTGATATTCCATTAGAAATCCGTTCCCATACTTCCATGATTCCTGCCAATGTGCGACGGCCTTCCTCCGTAATCTCATAGTATTTCCTTGCAACTTGTTTCCCCTTGGCCCCACTCCATCTGCTTACCACCAGGCCGTCGTCTTCCAGACGGTACAAAATCGGATAGAGCGTGCCGTCTTTAAGCAAAAAAATCTCCCCGCTCTTCTCCTTCATTTCCTGTATAATCTGATACCCATACTTGGCCTCCGAAGCCAGCAGCTTTAAGACAATCATGTCCAAAACCCCTTTTTTCATCTGCCTTTCATATTTATCATTCATAGTATACCTCGTTACTTTGTATTACAAAGTATATTGTAACAACATATGTAGAGGAAATCAAGACCTCTTTGATTGATATTTTAAAAAATATAAAAAGAACCCCCTCCCAATGGATGCTTCATCCATTGGGAGGGGCGTTCTATCATGCGTATCTATTTCTTACGCCTCTTATTTTGTAATTTTAATCTTAATCTTACCTGACTTCTTGGTGCCGTCTGTGGAAGTTGCCGTAATCGTAACGGTCTTGCCCTTTCCGGCTTTCTTGGTAGTTACTACGCCCTTGCTGCTGACAGTCGCCCACTTCTTGTTTGAAGTCTTCCAAACCAGTTTCGTGTTGGTGGTCTTTTTGCTGCTGGGCTTCACGGTTGCCTTGACGGTTACTTTCCTTCCAGCTTTTACTTTCTTAGATTTCGCTTTGAGGGTCACCTTCGTAACACCCTTTTTCATGATCTTAATCTTGATAGTTCCTTTTTTCTTGCTGCCGTCTTTGGCGGTTGCCGTGATGGTGACGGTCCTGCCAGCGCCGGCTTTCTTGGTAGTTACCACGCCCTTGCTGCTGACGGTCGCCCACTTGGTGTTTGAAGATTTCCAGGTCAGGCTCTTATTGGTAGGTTTGCTCGGAGACACTTTTGCTTTTACCGTCACTTTCTTTCCAGCCGCAATATTTTTACTGTCAGCGGAAAGTGTAACTTTCGTCACCTTCACTACTTTCTTCAGGGCTGCTTTCTTGGCGTTCAACGTTGCCAATGCGCTGTTTACTTCTTGTTGCGTAGCGTCCGCTTTTGCGGCTACTCTCTTGGCAGCATTCAACGCCGTCTGGAAAGCATTCCATGTAGAAGAAGTATATACAGATGACTTCAACGCTGAGTAATCTTTGATTGCTTTATTTAACTCATCCTTGTTAACATTGCGCACAAGACCCTGCGTCGCTTCATTCAATTCTGTAATCGCCTTGTCAATCTCATTTTTCGTTACATTATTATTTTCTTCTGCAAGGCGGTCCGCTATCTTCTTCATGGATGCCAGCGCTTTCTGGTATCGATCCCAGCTCTCTTTGGTGTAAGATTCCGGCTTCATGCCTGCCGCTGCAGTTGTTGCCTGTTCATATGCGGTAGTCAGCTCCTGCTTTTTCTCCGCACTTGGGATCTGTGCTGCCACTGGGGTAAGCGCTGCCCTTGCTGTTTCCAGAGCTTTTGCAGCATCTTCCGCCTCTGCTTTGGTGGCATTGTTTTTGCTTAAGACTTGCTCAAACGCATTCAAGGCTGCTTTATATTTCCCCCAGGTCAACGGTGTATAATTGCTGCTTGGCAGATTCTCCGCTTTGGCTTCCGCCAGCTTCTTATCCAATTCCGCTTTTACCGTCTCTGTGAGTTTATACTCATCTTTGACAACAAGCGCGTCAATTTTCTCTTGCAGCGCTGCCGCCGCCGGAGCATAGTCCTCCAGCCTCTTGGCAAGTTCCGCTTTCGCTGCCTGCAACGCAGTCTCTAAATCGCCCCAGGTTGCAGTTGTGTAAGCTTCCTTGTATGCTTCCAATGCCTGCGCGTCTGCGATTGCATCCTCCAATGCTTTCTTATCTCCACATGGTTTGAGGGCTGCCGCTGCATTTTCTGGCAAGGAGCCAACTGCTTCCGTCACTGCTGCCTGTGTCGCATCAGCCGTTTCCAGAATAGTGTTTGCTGCTTCCAGCTTATCCTGCAATGCTTTCCAGCTTGCTTCTGTATAATCATTTGCCTCAAGAATGTCCATCTCATCCGTTATGGCCTTTATCTTATCCCGCAATGCCACAATACTTACCAGC
>CAJUTD010000092.1 GCA_910589635.1 uncultured Lachnospiraceae bacterium
GCCATCCGCTGCCGTCGCCGTAACGGTTGCCTTACCGGCTTTCACTCCTTTTACAACACCTTTACTTGTCACAGATACTATCTTCTTGTCAGAAGACTTCCAGGTCAGTTTCTTGTTCGATGCGGTGGAAGGCGTTATTGTTGCTTTCAACGTCTTATTTTCACCGACTTTTATTGTGGCAGACGACATATTCAGCTTTACCTTGCTCACCGGCGTTACAACTTTTACTTTGAGCGTTGCCTTCTTCTTACTTCCATCCTTGGCGGTCACTTTGATTGTGGCGCTCCCGTTCTTGACACCCGTAATCTTGCCCTTGGATGTGACTTTGACAATTTTCTTGTTGCTGCTCTTGTAAGTTACTTTCTTGTTTTTCGCATTCTTGGGCGTCACCTTCACTTTCAATTGAAGGGATTTACCCTTATTAAGCGTTACACTTTTCTTTTGCGGCTTCGTAATCTGGACTTTTTTGACCTTGACTTTCTTAGCCGCTTGTGCCGTCGCTGACGGAACACCGGCAGAGGTGGCTGCCAAAGATAATGCCAGCATCGCCGCAAACAGTCTTATGCGGTTTCCTTTCTTCCTCATCCCACTTCATCCCTTTCTAACATATTCTCGAAACAAATGCTTATAGTTCTCATTATAATATCTTTTGCAATGCAATACAAATCTATTTCCGAGCAAAAAATGCGCAAATTCGAGCATTTTATCAGTAAAGATTCGGGTGTCAAAAGCACCTTTGGCGCGATGCACCCTTTTGGCACCCGAATCTTACTGAACAAAAAAACTGTTGCAAAATACACTCTGTATACAAACTACCTCCAAGGTAATGAAATACGATACAGACTCTGTATTTTACAACAGTTCAAATATACTACAATAAATATTACTACTTATTCAGACACCTGACCTCAATCGCCTTCTTCTTCCTCAAAATTCAATAACCAATACATATCTCTCATATTTATTACCTCCTTCGCAAAACTTCTAACTATTATATTTCCACGAAACTCGAATATTACTTCCAAATTCTGGATGCTCCAACTCAAATATATACTTCGTATATAGTAAATCATAATCTATCTTCCCTAAAATGTCAAGCGTTTTCACTCCATCCTGCATATTTATAATACATTCACATTTCGGCGGGACTTCAACACACACGCCATCTTCAAACGAAACAATATATTTGTAGTGTTTTATATTGTGTGTTATCTTCATGCTGGAAAAGCTTCTATCTTCTGATTCATCCTTGCGCAGATCACTCCTCAAACATCCATTTTCCAAAGCCTCCAGTCCTGGCACGCTTGTAATATATGATATTTCATATGGAATGCCTTTTTTAAGTTTATTCTTGTCTATAAGAAACAGCCATCTTAACTCCTGCGGATTATTCTTTGCGTCTTTATTCTCCCGGTCTGGATTGAGGCTGTCCCAATAATATTCTTTTACCTCAGATACGATGTCATCATCAGATTTATACCAAAATCCAAAGTCCGTAAACCTTTTATCTTTAGGCGTTTTCTTCATTTTGTCCAATGGGGGGAATTTTGACGTTTTCACACCATCGGATATATTTATTCTTCTCCTAAGATATTTCAGTTTATTTATATCATTAACGACTATTGTGAACTTATGTTTTATAATGCCATTTCCGTTTTTAAAGAATGTAATATGTTTTTCATAATATGTAAAATAGTAATCACCCAAATTATTTTCGTTACTATCTTTTCTATTATTATTTATTTTTTTGCTAATAGAATATACTAACATTGCAACCGCAATAATAAATATGATAATACAGATACACAATATTACTACATGAAATAATGATATTGTCAAAACATTATTTTGCAAGTAATTTAATTTCTCTAAAAGTATATAAGATATACCACTGCCCGAAAACACCATAAGGGCTATCTGAAATATAATATTGCTTACTAAATTGAGCACTATTGATTTTGCGCTTTCTTTTATATCAGACATAGAACCTCTCCCCCAATAGTAGATATTTAATTATATCCCATAAAATGACATTTTTCAACAAATTATTTTTTCTATACATAGAAAGATGCAATGCCCTACCTCTTATAGGACACTGCATCTTTTACAGTTTCACTCTTATTTTGTTGGTACGCTTTCCACCAGCGCCGCCTCAATCAGCAGGCGCCTTTCATCCTGATCGCTGTAACAGGTGGACATAGTCAAAATCTTATTATCTTTTGCCTCCTTAAACTGAAATGGATTTTTCCATTTTATCTTGCTATTTTTCCCTTCTCTATCGCTTCGCGATATTGCCGAACACCAAAACTTTGTTCATTGCCCATAATCCGCACATGATCCAACCACTCATAAATCATATTCCTGTTATAGACGCTATTCCCTTCTTCATCCTCAAATTGTTCCAAGGCGCACGCGATTAAAGCATATTCACTCTCCAACGACGTGCTGAACACCCCTTGGTCATCCGTATTGATAGAGACAGCAATCTGTGGACATCTCTGCATCTCTTCCCAATCTGCCGTAAGTCCCCGATTGAAAAAACGGATGATCGGATGTTTTGCGTATTTCCGAAACGTGCCAATTAAATAGTTTGAGGACGGGTTCGTCTCAATACTGATTCCCCTGCCGGCGATATCCCTCTGCATAAATTCCTGTATCTTTTGCACTGCCCGAATATAATCCTGGTTTACTTTCTTCTGGATAGTCTTTTCCCCCATTTTACGCGCTGCACTGTTAAAATGGTAGTGGTAATACATCAATACAATGTCCGGCAACTCTCTAAACCTTGCGTCCACTTTACGATTAATGGCATATTTCTCATTCTCCTCTAAATACGCCTTTTCATCAAAGTATCCCAAGCTATAATATTTAGGTTCATCGCCGCGCAGCTTCATAGAATTATAGTAATTCGACAAATTAAAATCCAGCTGCACAGAATTCTTTCCCAATCTCTGCAAAATCAAATCTGTCTCTTTGTGGGAAATGTTGTTCCCATAAATCATCCCAAAATATTCTACAAATTCATTATGAAGCGTATCTTTCAGGTTTTCAAATCCCTGGATATTATATTCACAGAGCTTATGGTAAATCCAAACAATATTATCAAGATAATCCTGCATTGGAAGTACAATATGATAACCTTTAAATTGATACCATTCCTTTACATCAATTCCCAAAGCCAAAGCATGTCCTAAGCGGTCACCACAGTCCAAATTCAAAAATAAAACGGCTTCCTCAATGGCACGGAGCCCATCTGCCACATCCAGAAAATCCTCGCCCACATGGTATGTTGCCCGTAGCTGTGGTAAGCTGTGCTGTCCGTCCGCCTCATAATATACTGCTGTCTGTCTTTTCAGATAACGGAAATATCTGCCGAAAACCTGCGGACGGCAGCCAATTTCATTGGCAGCCGCGTCTATACCAAGAATCCTCCGGGCTACTTCTGGATATCTCTCACGAAGCCCTACAATCGCATTTGTCTGAACTTTTAACTTTTCCCTTTTCTGCTCATGCCTGCACCGAACTTCCTCCGCCTCTGGCTGTTTGTAGGGATCCGCTGATTTGATAAAATGGAGTGTATAAAAAAAGCGGTGGCGATACTGTTTCGATGGGTCAATTAAGTTGTCCAGCTCGATAATCCGCTGCCGTATCTCATTCACGGTATCACATGGCGTTATTCTAAGCTCCAATGTCTGTATATTTTCTGTCAGCAGCGTTTCCCTTAATGTCAGCTTTACAAATGCATTATCATAAATTTTGTCATCCAGCAATTCTTGCTTTCTGTCCTGATATTTCTCAAAATTCCGAAAACCTACATTATCGTTAGACTGTACGATTTCTGAGCGTATTCTCTCTTTCAACAAAACATAAGCATAAAACAGATGATAATATCCCCTATATTCGGGGTCTCCCTTATAAATCCTACGGAGCATCGTATACAACAGCCACCGTTCGCCCGCAAATGCAAAAAAAGGTTCCTGGCATGATATCCCACCTTTATCTAACTGCCGAAGCGTGTAATCCATCTCAAGCTCTTCATTGGAATGCAATTCCCCTGAAGGAAAACGGAATGCGTCAATTGCCGACTGTATCTCATAAATATGCTCTTCCAGATAGTCCGGCTTACACAGAAGGTTTTGTACATTCTCCCTCGTCTTCTCTTCCCAGGCTTCCAAAAACTCCTTAGCATCTACTCCTGAAACCAGAATATCTTCCAAATTAATATTCCCCACATTTATTAAGATATCTTCCATTAATTGCCTGATGGAAACCTCATGGCGATACCCCTGTAAAATATGCAGAATATTTTTTGTACATATTTGATAAGACCCTATCTTGTAAGTAACAAACTGCTGGTAGGTTTCATTTTCTTCCAGGTCCAGGAGCATAGATTCATCCGAACCGGCGCTGCACAGATACAATTCCCTAAATAAACTCTTTATCTGAAATTCCTGCCTTTTTGAATCTTCAAACCATTCATACAATCTTGAGGTAGAAAACTTCTGAATCGTTCCCTTTACTGTATATTCGGGCAAATGAAGAAGCCTCAACACAAAAGGCGCCCTCACCGTGTAATTTCCAATATGTATTCTCTGCCCTGTTATTTTAGAATAAAGCAATAGGCGAATCAACGCTGCCTGTAAGTACTGATGGTAAAAGGAAATCTCCTGGTACTCACCTGCATACGCTTTATTTGCATATCTCCTGTTTCTGTCATATTCTCTGAGCTTCTTTGCAAATTTGGAGGATATGACATTGTTCATCAGGCTCATCCAGGAAATATGAAAAATTGGCGCAGAACCATAGAGATGGAAATGGTTTTCCGAAATCCCTCTCTCCAGCAACAAGTTAAGGCGCACATTATTATGCCCGATCACACGCTTCCACAAAAACCCCCTCTGCTGTATCTGCTGTTCATACATTTCTTCCTGTGCCAGATAAGCCGATACAAGCAAATCCTCGCTCACTTCCACAATCATCTGACGCCAGCGTATCAGTTTACTGTATTTACATAATACACAATTATTCTGTATTGTCAGGCAGTCGTCCGCATAGTAGAATAACGCATCAAACACATTTAACCCACTCGGCGCCACCCTTCTTTTAAGCCCCGCCTCCCCCTGAAACGTATGGACAAAATACCAAAACATATTTTCCGCTTCATTTTCACTGATTCCAGGAAGATAACAGACTGACAGCCTCATAAACGTGGCTAACGTAAAATCATCAAATTGGACTTCATGTTTCAGCACAGACTGCGCGGACATCTTCTTATATAATAACTTTAGAATCCATTCTAATTTATTCATCGTCCGTCTCCGCAATTAACTTCTCCGTCACATTTGCCAAAATTTCCGCTTTCCACTTCTCTTGCGTATCCTCCAGGAAAAACTGCACATAGGGACATTCCGTAAAACGCTTGTATAAAGGCGGAAGGGCCTGTACTTCTTTTCCATCCACTTTTTGTTGTCCCCCTGTTTCTGGTTTTCCCTTCTCTTTGCCTTCCGTTTTGCCAGGGCTGTAAAACTCCTCCTGTTTCTTTAACTGTTCGGCAATATTACGGTAAACCTCTCCTATGTATTTATAGACCTCCCCTTTCTCAATGCGGATGGGATTCCTCTCCTTGGCGTCTTTCCTTGCCCGCTTAAAAATATTATACATCAAGTCAAAGCTATATAAAGGAAGCGCCGCGCATAGCTCCGAATCTTTCGCCCACTTTTGGTATTGCTCAGCCATAAACTTATTCCTAGGCAAAGCTGGCATCTTATCCTGGTCATAATGTCCTTTCATACCCGCGATAAGCGCGTCTTCCAACTGCTCCAACTCACTTACCGCTTGTAGAGAATTGCCCACAAAATGAAAAATACTGAATTCCGCCCGTATCGCCGTAACTTTCTCGCCTGTTCCCGATTCTTTATATAACACTGGTATTACACTCTGTGAGGAAGGCTTTTCTTTTGTATCTTCGTTCGTCTCAACAATACCGACTTTCCATTTCCCGGAGACGGCGTCGCTAAGATTTATAATGTTCAAGCTCAGGTATAATATTTCTATCTCTATGATAATATGCTCTAACTTTTCCGCACCCTGCTGCTTAGATATCTCCTCCTTCGGCGGCAGTTCAATATGAAACCAGGTAGAAAAAGACTTTCTCTTCGCAGTATCAAATGCGACCGAATTGGGCACTTTGTCATAAGAATTCTCTTTAATCTCTGACTCCCGATTTAACTTTATCTGGGGAATCATTTCCTTCTCCCATTCTCCTACTACAGTACCTGAAATAAGCCTTCGGAACTTTCCGGCTTCCACAATCTGCCTTTCTCCATCGACCGATAGCCGCATACTTTCGAGGATATAGATCCTGGTAAGTTTATAAGAGAAATAAGCCAGCAGGCAGCAGGATAAGGGTTTATACTCCTCACTCTCACACCTGCCCAATTTATAGAGCATATTGATAAGAATCCCATAACTATAACTCTGATTTTCCCTAAATTTCCTTCTATCCAAAATGTCCGCCGCATAATTGATTGCCATTTCCAACGCACGGTTTACATCTGATTTCATTACTTTTTCGGTAAAAAATCTCCGCTGTCCATCACTTTTAATTATGCTGAACGCCATCCTGTTAGCTAAATCTGCATGGAGAAACTGATAATTTTTCTCACAGATGTTATAAATCTCCCTTTTGTCTTGCTCAGATAAACGTTTATCAGACAGAGGTAAAACATCCAGACAATTCAGCAGCATCGTAAAGTCAGACAAAACGCGCATAGACTTGGGTTCATAAAAATGGCGTTTCAATCCCTGCGAATCAAAAATGACCCCGCTTTTCTGCAACAGGCTTCCCAGCAAAAACTTCTTCGTGCCTTGCTCCATCTCATTGATCTTATAATGTAAATATTTGTCGCTAATATCCGGCAGATAAATGCGGTAATTCATCGGCAATACTTTATCCAGATAATCTACAGAGAGTTCCCGCACGAACTCCTCCCCATTTTTCAATGCGGAATCAAACTTTAACAGCACTTTAAAAAAATTCCTCATGCAAATCTGCAGCATCTCCTGATAGTCTATGGAGAGAAGCACGATAATATTGGGAAGCATCAGATAGCGGTGAATCTTTTCCAGCATGGAAAAACCGTTTTGAATATTCAAATCCACATCGTCCACTGTAATTACAAGAAAATGTTGTTTGCCCATCTCCGGAAAAGAATTGTACTTATAGCGCATCTGCATCAGATAATCTTCCGTCAGTTTTGAAAATTCCTCTTTCAGCTTCTGGCTAATGGCAAGCGTGCGCAAACCGCTCATATACGATTCCCCTGTCCTTGCATGAGAATTTGACATTTCTTCTAAAGCGCAGGTCTTTTTATACAGGTCTTCCAGTTTTTTCTGAAGCTCCCTTGCCTGATAACCGAACTCACCTTCATCGCTCTGCACTAGTTGGTTACTTTTATATAACTGCTGAAATTTCTGATACATCTGGGCCAACACGATCTGGAAAATATCTTCTCCCTTCTCCAACAGGGAACCGTCAATACAATCCAGGCATGTAAAAAGCACATCTCTATGATCAAAATTGAAAAACATTTCATTCTCATCACATTGGGATAAATTTTTGTCATAATCTTTCAGGCTTTCCATAAAAGAAAGCATCGCAGACGTTTTCCCCGTCCCCCTCTTGCCGACAAAAGTAAGCACATTTGCAATTTCATTGTATCTGCTTTCCTTGCCACAAGGGTGCAGCTCCAGTATCTTGCGGTGTTGATTG
Source organism: uncultured Lachnospiraceae bacterium (assembly GCA_910589635.1). Classification (GTDB taxonomy): domain Bacteria; phylum Bacillota; class Clostridia; order Lachnospirales; family Lachnospiraceae; genus Petralouisia. The sequence continues at coordinate 7,772 of CAJUTD010000092.1, forward strand.
ATAATATTATTTATCATCTCATATGCAGATTTATAGACATACTTAAAATAGGATTTCCCAAAATTGCGGAAATCCTCATATTTTACGCCAACTGTACCCAAATCAAGGTTCATCGTTACATCCCTATTATTCATTTGTCCTCCCCCTCATCTTATCTAACTGTACGCCCTCAGAATTCCCTCGTAAGAATCCAGCATCGCATAGGCATCCGCTAAATCCATCTGGCAGTTGTAAATATTCAGCTTCTTCACTGCTGCTTTCTTAAACACCGCTCCGTCCTCTTCTCCAAACATCCAATTATAAAATAGCATGTTCTTGTCTGAACTGCCACATGCCTTTGCCTGCTCAAAATAGCGGATGCTCTCCCTATATTTCTCCTCCCTGATATACATCTTGCCGATCTCAGAGTTCGTCTTATATTGATATGCGCATTCCACCGGCTGAAGCATCTCCAGGACTGTCTTTTTTGACAATATATTTAGAATCCCCTCCAATATCTTCATCGCCTTGTTATGCTCTCCCTGCCTTCTATGGCACATGGCAACCTTATAAGCCGCCCGGTAATTATATGGATTCACTTGATATGCATAGTTATAATATTTCTCCTCAAAGGCTTTGTCAATACGCACAGTCTCAAAATATTTGCCGATATGGTACAGCAGACAGCTGGCATAAGAACGCCTGCCGCATAGAGCTACCGCATTCTCGAAATCATACACAAACTCCAAGATTCTATCGTCATCCAACTGCTTGACAAAACCACGGATTGCATAAGCTGCATAGTTCTTGGGATCCATTTCTAAAATCTTAGAAAGCCTCCGATTAATCTCATCATAGGGTATAAACGGATGTTCCCTGAGAATATCCCTAAATATTCCTTCGTCATCTTTAATCTTCCCATTTTTGACAGCCTTCCATATAACGGTATACAGCTCATTTATTCTTCTCTGGCAGTTACAAATGGCAGCGAGCAGATATTTTGAAGGATCAGCCTTCTCCAGTTCTACTAATTCCTGATATGCCTTATAGAATCGCTGTTTAGATTTGCCCATATATGCAAATATTCTGGGATCGTCTGCATCTCCAAAATATCCAACTGCGTAACTGCCACGCATCAAATCATTAGTAAAATAACATATGGCGATTTTCTTAATTTCTTGATAGGTACTCTTTTCAAAACAATACTCCATCTGCCTAAGGACTTCAGACAGCCAGTGCTCTTCCGTATAACCCACCTCCGGTTCTGGAGAACATTCCTTCAGTTCCCCTCCCGTTCCGCATGAAATCCGCTGCCATTCAGATACAAAATCATCCTCATAACGGATGCGAATCGTAAAATCCGTCTGATCCCCATACTCTTCTTCTACATTTTCGCATACCCAGATGCCAATTAAACGGAAGAATGCGGAAAGCAACCGATATTCTTTTATTTCATTCGGAGGATGTACGATGGTTATACACCTTATGCTATCCTTTTGCATCTCCCATTCCTCCTTGTACCAAATCAAGAGCAGACAAGAAAAAGAGGCCTGCGCCTTTTCCTCTTGTCTGCCCTTTATCACCTGTACTGCCAGTTCCCCATATCATACCTATCAACTCTTTCTATAATTTATATTAGTATATTATAAACGTCTTCATTCCGTTACAATACACTCCTTCTAATTATAACCAGGAAGCGCTTAAAAATTCGCCCCCCATAATGGCATAATCATTTATCTCTATTGAGAAATAATGTATATCACTATCTGGGAAAAGTTTCTATCCAGCCCTCACTATAGAAGAACACTTCATTGTAAATTCTATTCCGTAATAAACGGCAATATACACAATTTATAGTATCATAGCTTGTCCATCTTGACAATATATTTCTTTCATTAAACAGAGATTTTTCTTAACAATTTCTTATTAATTGTCTTATTCTTAACTGCCTTTATCAAATTTCCCAGCCTGCCGGGCGGTACCCAAATAGGTACCATGCCCGGTAAGCTGGGAATAAATCATTTGTTCTTTAACTTGATGGGTTCTTATGTATTAAGCCGTGGATATTACGGGGTAGCTTCTGCTTCCTGTTTCAGGAGAGCAACCTGTTCTGCCGTCAAGGCTGTGCCGTCAAAAACACTTACCTCGTCAATGACTCCGCAGAATGGAGCGTCCCACCAACATGCTCCTAAGAAGATGTTAGCAAACCCTTTTACTCCACTAGGTCCACTATAAATAGGAGTGGCTTCTCCATCCTTGTACAATGCCATGGTATCGCCATCGTTTACCCAAGTCAGCATTGTCCATGTCCCTTCGGTCAAAACATTATTTACAAACTTTACTTCTCCGCCACCATGATTGTCATCACTCAGACTATTACCATTGAACAATCTGACAGATGAATTATCACCTTTTCCGTTTTGAATTGCAGATGACAATAAGGCGAGTTGTCTCGAATTAACTGCCGACTGATCTCCTCCAAACAAAACTGCCGCAAAGGTTCTGCCAAGTTTCGTAGGATTCGCCCATAAATTGATAGTAAACTTAGAGGATGTCACTGTCTTATCAAGCATGACAATGTTAGCCTTGGCTGATGCATCATCTGCGTTCCCCAGCGAGATGCCCTTTCCCTTCTTTGCTTCTACATAAGTGGGAGTTGCATCTGCGGCTGCATCAGCCAGAGTTCCTGACACGACCAGTTTGCCTGACGTTGTCGTCCCATCGGTTTTTATAGTATTTTCTAACGTCTCATCGAACGAATAATGCCCTGTTCTTGCCGCCTCCATAGCTGCCTGAGCTGTCAAAACCTGAATAGTTACTGTAGCATTTGCAGAAACACCACCTTCTTCATATTTGATAGTCATTGAGGTATCCGCCTCTGCCAATACTTTGCTTTCATTTTCAATCGTGAAAGTGTTTACTGCCTTTTTCGATTTATCTGTATAAGTTGCAGTAACTTCCATCCCCGTCTTATCAAATGTCTCTCCAACAATATAACGTGTCTTCGTCGGATTCTTTGTCACTGCAATGCTCTCTAATGCAGCGTCTTTGACAATGACATTTACAGTCAGAGTCTTGCTCACGCCTTTTGCTAATGCATAACCTTCTGGAACTTCCAATTCCTTTGTTGCTGTATAACCAGTCTCACTAACCGCCAATGTCCAGTCCGCGTCATTCTTGAATTCCGGCGCTGCGCCATTCTTCATGGTGACATTGATTGCCAGCGCTTTGAGTGCAGTCTGGATCTTCTCAGTATTTCCATTCAAATCACCCTTTAAGAAGGTGAAATCGTCCTGGTTTGCCTCTACGCTGATACTAGAAATTGTCGGTGAAACAAGTTTGTAGAGGTCTTCTACCTGCTTCTGGCTCAGGGAGGAATCATAAATCCGTACGTCGTCAATGTTACCAACAAGGTATTCGTTTGGATTCCACTGACCTGCGCCCACAATCATTCTCTCAAGACCACTTCCAACTGAGAGATTTTTCTTCTCTTCTTCGGTAAGCGTCTGTGCAACACCGTCAATGTAGAATTCCATGCTCCCTGCTTTATTTACAAACGTCAGCATCGACCATTTTCCTGTCGGCAAATCAAATTGCTTTAAAACCGTTGCCGCAGCCGAATTGCTTACCTGCAATTCCATTTTTCCTGCATTGCCACCGGGATTTGTATAGAAGACAAGTCCTTTTCCATATTGGCTGGTTG
>CAJUTD010000093.1 GCA_910589635.1 uncultured Lachnospiraceae bacterium
ATATATCAGATGTGAGATGACTCCCGCCTCTATAGGCGGTGAGTAAGAAAACTTTGTCAGTGGTGGGTGTCAATCTCCCATCTGATATACGCTCCGCGAGGATGTGCAGCGATTCAGAGTAGAAAGTTGTCAGCAAAGCTGACCCGAATCGCGCACCAAGTCTCGCGGGCGCGAGACTTGAATATCATGGCAAAGGGGAAGACTTTCCTTGAGTGAGGCAAATTTTTTATTGGGACAGAAAGTTTTTCAAAAAATCCGGCGGGATATCATTACAGGAGCGTACGGTAAGGATGAGGAATTAAAAGAACTGTTGATTGCTGCCGAGATGGGGGTCAGCAGAACGCCCGTCCGTGAAGCGTTGCGCCAGTTGGAGCGTGAAGGGCTTGTCGCTATCATCCCCAACAAGGGCACTTATGTGGTGGGCATCACCGCACAGGATATGAAAGATATCTATGAGATACGCGCTTTGTTAGAAGGCCAGTATGCCAGGCAGGTGGCGCAGAAAGCCAGCCCGGAGCAGATAGAGGCGTTGGAGGAGGTATTATATCTGGCGGAATACCACATAAAAAAGGAGCATCAGAAGCAGGTTATGGAGCTGGGCAGCAAGTTCCATGAGATCTTGTATGAGGCGGGCAGCAACAGAATGGTGGGACGCGTTCTACAGAATTACTATCTTTATTTGGAGCAGGTGCGCAGGTTTCTATTTACCATCCCAGGTAAAATTGAGGAAGTTATCGGGGAACACCGGCAAATTTTAGAGGCAGTCAAGAAACGCGATGGAAAGAAGGCGGAGCTTGCGGCCAGCAGGCACATAGCCAATGTTATTAAACTGATAGATTCCTATGGGTGGGAAAACATAACAGGAGGACAGAAAGATGGAGAAAATTAAAATGGTAACCCCGTTGGTGGAGATGGACGGAGATGAGATGACCCGTATTCTCTGGAAAATGATAAAGGATGAATTGTTAATCCCCTTTATTGAGTTAAAGACAGAGTATTACGATTTGGGCCTTGAACACAGGAATGAGACAGACGACCAGGTAACGTTCGACTCCGCAAATGCCACCAAGAAATATGGTGTTGCTGTAAAATGTGCGACAATTACACCGAATGCAGCGCGCATGACGGAGTATGATTTGAAGGAAATGTGGAAAAGCCCCAATGGGACTATCCGTGCTATCTTAGATGGTACGGTATTCCGTACACCGATTACAGTCAAAGGCATTGAGCCCTGTGTGAAAAATTGGAAGAAACCGATTACGATTGCGCGTCATGCTTACGGTGATGTGTACAAGGCGAGCGAGATGAAGATTCCGGGAGCCGGCAAATGCGAGCTTGTCTATACGGCAAAGGACGGTACGGAGACGCGGGAACTGATTCATAACTTTACAGGTGCAGGCATTATCCAGGGGCAGCATAACCTCAATAATTCCATTGAGAGTTTCGCAAGGAGCTGTTTCAACTATGCGCTGGACACGAAACAGGATTTGTGGTTTGCCACCAAGGACACGATTTCTAAGAAATACGACCATACGTTCAAGGATATTTTCCAGGAGATTTATGACAAAGAGTATGATGAGAAATTCCAGGCGGCAGGCATTGAATATTTTTATACCCTTATAGACGACGCGGTGGCAAGGATTATGAAAGCGGAGGGCGGATTTATCTGGGCGTGCAAGAATTATGACGGTGATGTGATGAGCGATATGGTGAGCTCTGCATTCGGCTCTCTGGCAATGATGACTTCCGTTCTGGTGTCACCTGAGGGATATTATGAGTATGAGGCTGCGCACGGCACGGTACAGCGTCATTATTACAAACATCTGAAAGGCGAGGAGACTTCTACGAACTCTGTGGCGACTATTTTTGCCTGGACGGGCGCGCTCAGAAAGCGCGGGGAGTTGGACAAGCTGCCGGAACTGTCAGCGTTTGCCGACAAGCTGGAACAGGCATGTTTGTCTACGATAGAGTCCGGGAAGATGACGAAAGACCTTGCATTGATTACGACCTTGGACAATCCCACCGTACTGAACAGTGAAGGATTTATTAAGGCAATCCGTGAGGAACTGGAAAGCCTGTTATAGATAGGAGGAAATCATGATTTTAGCCTGCCAAAATATCAGCAAAGCCTTTGGCACAGATGAAATCATACAACATGCGTCTTTCCATATTGAGGAGTATGAAAAGGCGGCAATTGTAGGAATCAACGGAGCAGGGAAGACGACCCTGCTTCGGATTATTATGGGAGAGCTGGAGGCGGACAGCGGGGAGGTCATATTAGCCAAGAATAAGACTATCGGTTATCTGCCGCAAAATCCCGATGTGGAAGGGAACAGGACGATTTATGAGGAGGTTCTCTCGGCAAAGGAAGAACTTATCTCCATGCAGGAGAGGCTTGTTTCCATGGAAAAGAAGATGAGCAGTTTGGACGGCGGTGAGCTTGAAGATTTCATGGACAGTTATAACCGTCTGAACTTAGAATTTGAACGGCAGGGTGGCTATTCTTATAAGAGCGAGATTGTAGGCGTCTTAAAAGGGCTGGGATTTGTGGAGGAGGAGTTTTCAAAGCATATGAAGGAACTGTCCGGCGGGCAGCGCACCAGGGTCTGCCTGGGCAAACTTCTGGTGACGAAGCCGGATGTGATTCTCCTTGACGAGCCGACCAACCACCTGGATATCGGCTCTATTACCTGGCTGGAGACGTTTCTGCTCAATTATAAAGGGGCAGTTGTAATTGTCTGCCATGACCGGTATTTCCTGGATAAGGTAGTGCAGAAGGTAGTAGAGCTGGATCGCCATCAAGTGTCTGTATTTTCAGGCAATTACAGTAATTATGCCGTGAAAAAAGCGCAGGTAAGGGAGGCGCAGCTCAAGCAGTATTACAATCAGCAGCGGGAGATTAAGCGCCAGGAGGATGTTATCGCCAAACTCAAATCTTTTAACCGCGAGAAATCTATCAAGCGGGCGGAGAGCCGGGAGAAAATGTTGGATAAGGTGGAACGTTTAGAGAAGCCGGTGGAGGAGAATACGGATATCCATTTAAATTTGGAACCGCGGATTGTCAGTGGAAATGACGTGCTGCGCGTGGAGGGTCTGGCGAAAGCATATCCCGGGCAGATATTGTTCACAGACCTTTCTTTTGACATTAAGCGCGGCGAGCGCGTGGCCCTGATCGGGGACAATGGTACCGGCAAGACGACGATCTTAAAAATTATCAACGAGATGGTAGAGGCGGACGCCGGGACGATGACGCTGGGAGCGAATGTGCATATCGGTTATTACGACCAGGAACATCAAGTGCTTCACATGGAAAAGACGTTGGTGGAGGAAATTTCAGACGCCTACCCAAGCCTTACGAATACGGAAATACGCAATGTATTAGCGGCGTTTCTATTCACCGGGGACGAGGTGTTCAAACGCATTTCGGATTTGAGCGGCGGCGAGCGCGGGCGCGTTTCACTTGCAAAGTTAATGCTTTCCGAGGCAAATTTCCTGATTCTCGATGAGCCGACGAACCATTTAGACATAACATCGAAGGAAATTTTAGAGCAGGCTTTGAACCGCTACACAGGGACGGTGCTGTTCGTCTCCCATGACCGCTATTTCATCAACAAGACGGCGACCAGGATTCTCAACCTTACCGGGCAGACGCTTGTAAATTACATAGGAAATTATGACTATTATCTTGAGAAATGCAAGGAGCTCACGCAGGTATTTGTATCGGGACAGGAGACAGACACGCAGGTGCAGGCGGAGTCTGCGGGCAAGGCAGATTGGAAAAAGAGTAAGGAAGAAAAAGCGCGTTTGCGCAAATTGGAAAATGACCGTAAGAGGACGGAAGAAAAAATAGAGAATATTGAGCAGCGGATCGTTGAGCTGGAAGAAGCCTTTGCAGACAGTGAGATTGCAACGAATTCTGCAAAATTGCAGGAACTTCATCAGGAGTATGAAGAAAAACAGCGGGAACTGGAAACGCTTTATGAGGAGTGGGAAGAATTAATGTAAGCAGCAGTTCAGTCAGTCCAAGAAATTCAGGTAAACTGTGCTCGCATTGTTACGGACGAAACAGTCTTAAATTTCACGGACGAAATAGCCTTAAATTTCACACACATTGACATCCATTGCCAGATTCATTATAATGAAAAATAAGTGTATGCAGGAAGCCTTAGTAGGAGGAGAAGCAATGGAAAAGGAAATATCTCAGGCAGTCATCCGCAGAATGCCAAGATATTATAGATATCTGGGGGAGCTGTTGGACAGCGGCGTGGAGAGAATTTCATCAAATGACCTGAGTGCGAGGATGCGTGTTACCGCTTCGCAGATTCGCCAGGATTTGAATAATTTTGGAGGTTTTGGGCAGCAGGGATATGGCTATAATGTGAAATATCTCTATGATGAAATTGGCAATATCCTTGGCATCAATCAGCGTCATAACATGATTGTCATCGGCGCGGGGAATTTAGGGCAGGCGCTTGCAAATTATGTGAATTTTGAAAAGCGTGGGTTCGTGATAATTGGCCTCTTTGATGTGAATCCTGTGTTAAAAGGAACCTCTGTGAGAGACATTAAGGTGCGAATGATGGATGAATTGGAAGCGTTTGTGAAAGAGCAGCGGGTAGATATTGCTGCGCTTACTATGCCTAAAGGGAACGCCAAAGAAATTGCCAATACACTGGTGGGGTTAGGGATTCGTGCTATTTGGAATTTCGCCCATCTCGATTTAGAGCTGCCGGAAGATGTAGTCGTGGAGAATGTACATCTCTCGGAGAGTTTGATGCAGTTGTCTTATAATATAGCAAATCAGAAAAAATTAACGGATAAGAAGTGATTACAATGGGAAAGAAAAAGAACACAATGCCCATGTTTGGGCAGATGTTACATGGCAAAAAAATTCCTCTGCTTATTTTAGACCAGAAATGGCACCAGTTATTTTTAGATGGAATCAAGCCCAAGGAGATTGAAAAACTGGAGCAGAAGCTCAATAAGCAGCTGGCAGCGCAGGGTCGTTTCAACCAGGAGCAGAAAGAACTTAAGGTCCTTAAGACGAAGCTGATGAAAAATATTGTAGTTAATATGGATGAAATCAGCGAGCATGGGCATGAGACAAAGAAATTGCAGGAAGACCGTAGGCTTATCACGGAAATTAATGATAAGATGGAGGATGGGGAATCACAGCTTCGCAAATTGCAGGAAGAAATGCAGGAGGACAATCTTCGTCTGATGGTGGAAACCATGGAATACTGTTACCGGATTATGAATAGCAATGAGGCAGAACGAGAACAATTGATTGTCAGAATTGCTCAAATGCGCACAGAATTAAAGACGAAGATTTTCCGCCGTGAGGCGATTGAGGAGCAGAACCGTGGCATCTATGCATACTTACATGATATTTTTGGAGCACAGGTGCTTGAAGTATTTGATTTAAAATATGAAGATGAATATAAGTAGCAGTTCAGCGATCGCTTGTATTATGTGCAAATCATATAAAGCTCCCTGCGGGTATACGTGATTTGTGTATAATATGGGAGACAGGAAAACGCCATTATTTATGGATGGCGCGGCTGGACTGTTTTTTGTATCACAGGGTAAGGTTTTGTATTTGCTGTGTTATAAAAATTTTTATTTTATGAGGAGGCGGGGATATGAGAATTCTTGTTGATAGTAAACAGATGAAACAATGTGACAGCAATACGATTGAGCATTTTGGAATACCATCCCTGGTGTTGATGGAGCGTGCGGCTATGGGGGTAGTAGAAGAGATTGAGAAGCGTTTTCCGGTTGCGTCCGCGACAAATGGAATTTTACTTGTCTGCGGTTTTGGAAATAATGGCGGGGATGGGCTGGCAATTGCCAGAATGCTCTGGCAGAAGGGTTACGCGGTCACCGTCGTTATGCCGCCTGGGGAGTACAAAATTTCCGAAGAGACCAAAGTGCAAATGAACATTTTAGAGCGGTATCAGATTCCCATCAAAAGCCGTATACCGAACAGAGAATTTGATATAGTTGTGGATGCGCTGTTTGGCATTGGACTGACAAGGGATCTTACAGGACTTTGTCTGGAATATGTACTTGAGATGAATGAAATGCGCGGGAGGAAGGTAGCTGTGGACATCCCATCAGGGATCAATGGTGACACTGGCGCAGTGATGGGGGCAGGTTTTTATGCAGACATGACGGTGACATTTTCCTTTGCCAAATTAGGGCTTTTACTGTTTCCGGGTGCGGAATATGCAGGGAAGGTTGTTGTGAAAGAAATTGGCATAGACAGGTGTAGTTTTCTTGATGTTAAGCCGAATACTTTTTGTCTGGATGAAGGAGATTTATGTGAAATTCCTTCGCGCAAAACGCGTTCTAATAAGGGAAGCTATGGCAAAGTCCTCACGGTTGCGGGACACAAAAATATGGTGGGAGCAGCATATTTAAGCGCAAAAGCATCTTATCTGACCGGTGCAGGGCTGGTAAAAATACTGACGGCGCAAGAGAACCGCGTAATCTTGCAGCATCTTTTGCCAGAAGCGATCCTGGCGACTTATAAAGACGTACAGGATAACAAAAATCACTCTTGTGCAAACATGCGGGGAAACCCGCAGTCTTGTAATGACGCGCCGAAGGGGCTTCAGAAATTTTTATCATGGGCTTCTGTTGTGGTAGCGGGTCCCGGAATTGGCACAGGATCGCAGGCGAAATCTATCATTAAAAAGATTATCGAATGTGCGGAGGTTCCACTTATCTTGGATGCGGATGGTTTGAATATTGTAGCGGAGCATCCTGAATGGCTGAAGGAAGCAAAAGGAACGGTGATTGTGACCCCGCACTTAGGCGAGATGGCAAGGCTTATCCAGAAAGATATTCCTTTTATCCAAAACAGGATGTTGGAGACGGCAAAGGAGTTTGCAGAGGAATATCATGTTATCTGTGTATTAAAAGATGCACGGACAGTTACGGCAATGCCTGGCGGCATAGCCTGGGTAAATGCCAGCGGTAATAACGGTATGGCAACAGCGGGGGCTGGGGATGTTTTAACCGGAATCATAGCCGGATTGGTTGCACAGGGCATGGAGCCGCAATACGCGGCTTCTATAGGCGTGTATCTCCATGGGCTGGCCGGGGAAGCACAGACAGAGGACAGAGGAACATATGGCCTGATGGCGCAGGATATCCTGGAAGGCATCGTATCTGTCTTGAAGAAAATCCATCGGGGCATAATGCCCTATACGGTGAGCGGTAGCGTGGACTGGTAAGAGGCTTTAGCAAGGAAAGGAAAGTCAGGCATGAAAATATACAGCAGGGTTTATGCACAGATAGATTTGGACGCCATTCTCCACAATATGGAGCAGATGCAAAAGACAATCAGCCGCAATACGAAGATTATGGGAGTAATTAAGACTGACGGTTATGGGCACGGCGCAGTACCGATTGGGCGAGAACTGGAGAAGTTGGATGTGACTTGGGGCTACGCCACGGCAACGGTAGAGGAGGCACAGATTCTGCGCGAGAACGGCTTGAAGAAACCTATTTTAGTATTGGGCGCAAGTTTTTCAGAGAGCTATGGATTGCTGGCAGAGAAGGAGATCAGGGCCACGGTATTTTCTCTGCGCCAGGCGCAGGCGCTTGAACAGTATGCCAAAGAAGCAGAAAGGAAGATCATTGTCCATGTGAAGATTGATACGGGTCTCAGCCGTCTGGGATTTCAGGTGACCGAGGAGGCGGCAGATGAGATTGCACAGATTTCTGTTATGCCGCATATCGTAATAGAGGGAATGTTTACCCATTTTGCAAAAGCGGATGCCAGGGATAAAGCTATGGCGAATGCCCAGATACATAAATTTTCCCAAATGAGGGAAATGCTCGGGGAGCGCGGTGTTGAAGTTCCGATTCTACACTGTTCTAACAGTGCGGCAATCATTGACATGCCGGCAGCGAACATGAGCGTAGTGCGCGCTGGAATCAGTTTGTACGGCATGTGGCCTTCGGATGAGGTTCAAAAGAACAATCTTGATTTACAGCCGGTATTATCCTTAAAGAGCCAAATTGTTTTTGTGAAAGAATTGGAAGCTGGGCGTACGATTAGTTATGGGGCAACTTATGAAACCACCCGAAGGGAGCGGATTGCCACCATCCCTATCGGTTATGGAGACGGTTATCCACGGAGCCTTTCCAACAAAGGATATGTTTTAATTCATGGCAAACGAGCGCCTATCTGTGGGAGGATCTGCATGGATCAATTTATGGTAAATGTGAGCCATATTCCTGAGGCGAAAGAAGGCGACACGGTAGTCTTAGTAGGCAGGGATGGACAGGAAGTTATCTCCATGGAGGAAATGGGGGAGCTTTCCGGCAGATTTAATTATGAGTTTGCATGTGATCTGGGCAAGCGTATTCCGCGCGTTTATGTAAAAGGCGGCAAAGTTACAGAGACAAAGGACTATTTTGGCAGGTAAATCTGAATACACACGAAAAAATTGGGAATAATAGGAAACAACCTATAAAGTTTTGGAGTGTGAGAAAAGTGGTTATTCATAGAGGAGATATTTATTATGCAGACCTTCGCCCGGTGGTGGGCTCGGAACAGGGCGGCGTGCGTCCGGTTCTAATTATACAGAATGATGTTGGCAATCGGCACAGCCCAACTGTAATCTGTGCAGCCATCACATCGAAGATGAATAAAGCGAAGCTTCCTACCCATGTAGAGTTGGAAGCAGGCAAGTATGACCTTGTCAAAGATTCTGTTGTCTTGTTGGAACAGCTTAGGACAATTGACAAACAGAGATTGAAGGATAAAATCTGTCGTCTCGACAGTGAAATTTTGAGGAAAGTTGACAGGGCACTTGAAATCAGTCTGGAATTGTATACATAAATCTTGACTAATATACGGCAAAATGGTATATTTCAAGTGTTTGTTGGAATCAGCAACAGAGTACAAAGGGAAAAAGGAGTAGGGATAATGGATGATGGCGCGAGCCCTGCCATAGGGTTAGTGGTATTTTTGGTGTTGACGGTAGTGAACGGGTTGTTATATGGTTTCTTGACAGCGTTAGAGGAGACTGGTGAGAGTCAGATACAGAAGAGGGCAGACGGTGGGAACCGACATGCGTCTTGGCTGTTTGAGGTGAAGAATGCGCCTTATAAGGTCAGGCATGCAATCCAGATAATGACGGCATTTATCAGTAGTATTTTTGGGATTTACTTAATCCGTCTGGTGGGAAAGGCCTTGATTTTGTATTTCTTAAAGGAGGGGGCGGCGGTTCCCTTTCAGATATTGTGTTATGCAGTCGCCGCAGTGCTGGGAATTTTTTTGTTCGCAGTGCTGGGGATCATAGCACCGCAGAAAATTGCGGCAAGGAAATCCGAAAAATGGCTGTTTGCGGTGGCGGGGATTGTGCGGGGAATTGTCTGTATCGTGAAACCGTATGCGTTTTTAGCGGAAGCAGCGTCTAATCTTGCCGTGCGCATCGTTGGAGTGGACCCCAATGCCAGTTTCGATGATGTGACTGAGGAAGAGATTATTTCCATGGTCAATGAGGGTCATGAAAAGGGCGTTTTACAGGAAAGCGAAGCAGAGATGATTCATAATATCTTCGAGTTTGACGACAAGGAAGCCAAAGATATTATGACGCATCGCAAAAATGTTGCTGCGGTAGATGGGGAAATGCAGCTGTGCCAAGTACTGGAATTTGTCTTGAATGGTAATAATTCACGATTTCCGGTTTACCGGGAGGACATCGACAACATCATTGGCATTATACATATGAAGGATGTGATGATTGAGAGCAGGAAAGGACAGCACCTTGATTGGCGGGTGCAGGACATCCCGGGTTTGGTGCGGGAGGCAGTGTTCATTCCTGAGACGCGCAATATCAATGATCTGTTTAAGATGATGCAGTCCCAGAAAAACCATATGGTAGTAGTTGTGGACGAATATGGACAGACGGCCGGAATCGTGGCGATGGAAGATATTCTCGAAGAGATTGTGGGCAATATCTTTGACGAGTACGATGAAGAAGAGACTGCCATTGTATGCCAGGAGGATGGGAGCTACATTATGAGCGGGATGGCGTCCTTTGACGAGGTGTGCGAGCTTTTGCAGATTTCCATGGGGGAGCAGGAGTTTGACACGCTGAATGGATTTTTAATTTCCTTAATCGGTAAAATTCCAGCGGACCATGAGAGGTTCCGCTTAGAACATCAGGGATGGGAGTTTCAGGTGTCGGCGGTAAGGGATAAGATGATTCACACAGTAAAAGTCACGAGGATTTCCCAAGAAGAGGAAGATGACAGCAATAAGTAGTTGTTGCGGGAACAAAAAGAGAAAAGAGGAGAAAAAATGTCAGGACATTCTAAATTTGCAAACATTAAACATAAAAAAGAGAAAAATGATGCGGCCAAAGGCAAAATTTTTACGATTATCGGCAGAGAGATCGCAGTCGCAGTCAAAGAAGGCGGGCCGGATCCGGCAAATAACAGCAGGCTGAGGGACGTGATTGCTAAAGCAAAGGCCAACAACATGCCCAATGACACGATTGACCGTGGTATCAAGAAAGCTGCCGGAGACGCTAACGCTGTTAATTACGAGTTTGTTTCTTACGAGGGGTACGGTCCGAATGGTACGGCAATCATTGTAGATGCGCTGACTGATAACAAGAACCGGACGGCTGCCAACGTGCGCAGCGCGTTTACCAAAGGATATGGAAATGTAGGGACTCCGGGATGCGTGTCATATATGTTTGACAAAAAAGGGCAGATTATTATCGACAAAGAAGAGTGCGAGATGGACGCGGATGATTTGATGATGACAGCCTTGGATGCAGGGGCAGAGGACTTTGCGGAGGAGGAAGATAGTTATGAGGTTATCACAGACCCAGATGATTTCGGTAAGGTTCGCGAGGCATTAGAGGAGGCAGGCATTGCCATGGCTTCTGCGGAAGTAACGATGATTCCGCAGACTTGGGTAGAACTCACCGATGAGACAGCCATCAAGAACCTGCAGAAAACGCTCGATCTTCTCGACGAGGATGACGATGTACAGGCGGTGTATCACAATTGGGATGAACCGAGCAATCCTTAACAGATGGAACATTATAATTGAGTTGATTAGGCGGCATTCCGATTGTGGATGCCGCTTTTTGCAACGGCCCGGGCAATTGCAATATTTACTCGTTCAAAAGGTCTTGCCGCTTATGCGGCAAAGACAGAATGCACAAAAATTATCTTGGGAAGCTAGCTTCCCAGAGTG
>CAJUTD010000094.1:0-1680 GCA_910589635.1 uncultured Lachnospiraceae bacterium
ACTTTGTGCTGGAAACCTTTTGGTACTATAAAATCAAAAAATGGGGAAACTCAAATAAATTTTCAGATACCAGCCCCGGATGCCACTCTGGCTGTGTAACTGCTGCTGCAAACTTTCGTACGCCGCAAGTGTTTCTATATATTCCTCCTCCGTGACACCATATTCTGAGAATGCCGCCTTCTGGAAAATTGTAAACAACCGCCCCCAGTCCAAGCCTGGCTGCTGCTGCTCCAAAAAATCACAATAACACCTGTCGTCCATATACGCCGGACGTTTTGCGCCCAGCAGCTTTAACACTTTGCCAATCTCCCTGCCAATCTCACGAACGGCCTGCGTACGCTCTTTCTGGGTAATTCTTCTCCGCCTGTCCCTTAACACCCATCTCCTGCGTTGCCACAAAATGAACCAGATCAGCGCTAACGCCGCGGGCACAGACAAAATCACAAGCAATATTCGTATAAACTCCTCATCCAGCAACGATGTGTCCCCCAAGTTTTGCCCAGACTGCGTCTGCTTCTCTTGCTCCTGCCTGCGTTCCTGCTCCTGCTTCAGTCTTTCCTGCTCCTGTCTCAGCCGTTCTTGTTCCTGCTTCTTCTTTTGTTCTTCACGTTCTTTTTGCAATGTATCCTGCCTGCGTTTTTGCTCCTGTGCATCTTGCTTCTGTACGGCGGCGGAAAGGGGCTCTTCCTTCTCCATCTCGTCCAACATCTCTATATACGCCGGCGGCGTCGCCTCAAACGGCACGAACCCGATTTGATCATGAAAAATCTCTGTCCAGGCATGGGCCCGCTCATCAGTGATAGAAGCTGTCCATGTGCCATCCTCATTCTTCTTAAAATCCGAAGGCATCACCAGATATCCATTGACAAACCTTGCCGGAACATCATATAGCCGAAATAACAGCGTGGCAGCCGTAGCAAAATGCATACAATAGCCCTTATGTTGCTCAAACAGAAAATATTCTACGCTGTCCTCTCCTTCGGGAACCTCCTCTAAATCAAAACTGTACCAGTTATCCTGCCAAAGCATCTGACGGATATTTTGGATATCATATTGCCACTCATCTATAGAAAACAGTTTCATATCATCTTCGCCTAAAATTTCCTCCAGCTCACTGGCATCCCACATATCCTTTCCCGTCGCCGCCAACTTTTTTTGAATTTCATTCCTTCGCTCCTCGTATGTCTTCTGCGCCTTTCGGCTCTCTTTGGCATAAGCGCGCAGCCTGTCCAATCCTTCCTCAGGCAGCCTGGTATACACATCCTGCACATAAGTATTGCTGTAATTCAAGAAAAATTCTTCTTTTTCTCTCATATCCGAATCCACGTCATAGTACAAAAACTGCGTCTCATACTCCGTAAGCCCCAGAAAGCTGTTCCATTCAAACTGCCTGTCTTTGGTCGACGGATAGATGCCATCCGACTGAACCTGCTCTTCCTCAGAAATCTTCGTAAAATACGGCATCAGCTTATATCCTTTCTGACTCCGGGAAAGTTTTAAGGACACACGCTTATTCTTGAGCGTCTTATAAAAGGTCTTCCTGCCAAATGATAAGTATTCATAGGGATAGGACTGCACAAACCTGGCGCATGTTTGCTCATCTCTGCCCTGCGCCTGTGCCCAATCGGAAAATTCCTGCCTGGATATCCGGTTCCAGGTTCCATTTTCATACGCCCCCCC
>CAJUTD010000094.1:1697-8445 GCA_910589635.1 uncultured Lachnospiraceae bacterium
ATTGGGTAGTCCACCGTAATCTGAAACACTTCCCTGCCATCAAATTGCGGTTCTTCGTTTTTCAGTTTATATCTCTTCATTTCCCGTTGTGAAAATAAATCAATATGAGAAACCTTCTCCACCAAGGCCAGCATTTCATCCTCAAGATTCAGCTGCCATGCCTGCCAGTCTTTATGCAGCAGTTCCACTTGAGCCCAAAGTTTCCCATTGCCCGCCAAAAGCACGGAAATCCCCACGCTCAAGGCCACCGCGCCGCCCAATAGGAGACTTCCACGCTCCCGCAAATCTAAGGCCCCTAACAGCAGCCCCAAAAATGCGAGCACAATCCCGACAAAAGAAGCCGCCCTGCCCAACATAAGCCCTGCTGTGACAAGCAGGACGGGTATTACCGCCGCTGCCAGGAAACGATACTTCCAATTCCTTGTGTACGCAATCAGCATACATTGCACAAAGCCCAGCAACACAAAAACCAGCAGAACGGCAGCCCAGCCATAGCGCTCCCCATCTCCAAGATACCACAGCAAATATTCTGTCCGGTAATAGGAATTCACCAGCTCTATCACTTTATTTGACATCTCTTTCATGCCTAACAGCAAAATACCCTGATATTTGACACAGACTATCGCCAATACACCGATAAAAAGAAACGTTTCGGCAACTCCCCATTTCCATCCAAACTGCATAGGCAGCGATGCAAGCGCAAGAACAGCCACTATAAAAATACGCGCCTGCCAGGGAAGATATATTTTTAAGACGCTCTCTATACAGAGAGACATACCGTACAAAATAAGAAACAGGCAGACCACTCCCTGTATCTTTCCAGCCCATTCTCTTGTTTCTTTCGGGATTGAATCACCCTTAACTCTTGTTTTTCCCATGTTACCTCTACTATAACAATAACTCTAATTCCATCATTTGCTCCTTCACGGTATCCGGTTTCATCGAGGCCACCGGCTTACCATTACAGCTCAGAGCCAAGTTGTGATTTAACACAATCCAGGAAGCGTACGCTTCGCCTGGAAAAATGCTTTTATACTCTTCCGCTGACGCGCCCTTTTCCATGCGCACAGGAGAAATCTCACACCAGAAATCCAGTAAATCTTCCACATTACGCACCGCTTTCCTGCACAACAATTCCTTGAACTGGCTATCTCGCCACACCAGGTAATGGGCACACTCCTGCGCCAGCAATTCCTGTGAAATACTGTGTACGATTTCCCAATAGGCACGCGACTCTTTCTTGCCCATTGCTGACGGCTGCCCATCCAAAAAAATTACTACATTGCAGCCTACAGGCATACTCAACTCCGCAACAATCAGATTGTCGCTCTTTGCCGAAAGTTTCCAGTGTATGCGATTGAGACGATCGCCCTTTCGATACTCGCGCAGTTTAAAAACTTCCGAAGGGTCATCGCCGCTGACATGTGGATCATACTGCTCCCCATCTGACAGAAAAAGACGCGTGCGCATACCAACCTTAAGATTTATCTCATAGACTGCCGGAAAGACCATTACCTGTCTCTCATCCTGCACTTTGGCACACAGATGCAGAAAATTTGTCCACTCATAACAATGCACAGCTCTGCAATGCGCTTTCCACATGCCAAACTC
The DNA here is from genome assembly GCA_910589635.1 of uncultured Lachnospiraceae bacterium. Taxonomy (GTDB): domain Bacteria; phylum Bacillota; class Clostridia; order Lachnospirales; family Lachnospiraceae; genus Petralouisia. The sequence continues at coordinate 3,309 of CAJUTD010000094.1, forward strand.
CGGCTCTTTCAGCCTCCCTGAAAGTTCCGTGCTGCCCTCCGCCGAGACCTTTCCCTCCGCTTTCACCCACTGCTTCCTGCCATTTGCCACATTCTCTACTTGAATCTTCACCCGCACCCGGGGCAGATAAATTTTACCTGGGTTCTCCACCCTGAGGCCTACAAGATAATCTCCAGTATTGACAATTGGATAAGAATAAAAAAACAGCTCACATTTCAACTTTTGCCTGAGGTTAGAGAGCAAGAATAGAAATAAGAACGGTAATAGAATTGCCGCAAAACAAACTGTAAGCAACGCTTTGCTCCGATATAATACTGCCAAATAAAAAATTCCCGCTGTCCCCAGCACATACAGAATATTTTTCCACATATCTTCATACCTAAATCAGCCTTATTCACGCAGGCTCTTCGGCGCTGGTACACTCCTAAGCACATCTTCTAACACCTGTTTGACGTCCATTTGCGCCACCCTCGCTTTCGTGCTAAGTATTATGCGGTGTGCACAAACCGTATAAAAAATGTCTTCCACGTCCTCTGGGATCACATAAGAACGCTGTCGCAGAAATGATACCGACTTTGCCATCTGTAAAATATTAATTGTTCCCCTGGGACTGAGCCCAAGGTCAATCATGGAGTGATTCCTGGTCTTATCCGCCAACTTGCCCACATACTGATAAATTTCTTCATGTACAAAAGTGCTGTCCGCCGCTTTCTGCATGGAAATCAACTCTTCCTGAGAGACAACCGCCTGCACCTCCTCTTTGCTTTGCACCCCCTTTAGAATATGGATTTCTTCTTCCATCCCGGGATAACCAAGTTTCAGGCACACCATAAAGCGGTCCAGCTGCGCCTCCGGCAGCATCCATGTGCCGGCGCTGCCAAAAGGATTCTGGGTTGCAATTACAATAAATGGTGAAGGGACTTCATGGGTAACGCCGTCCACGGTAACCTTCTGCTCCTCCATAACTTCCAAAAGCGCGGACTGCGTTTTCGGCGAGGTCCTATTAATCTCGTCCGCCAAAAGCAGGTTACACATCACGCTGCCCGGCTGGTAAACAAACGTACCGCTGTCTTTCTGGTACATGGAAAAGCCGACCAGGTCTGAGGGCATAACATCCGGCGTAAACTGCACTCTGTTCTGCTTTAAGGACATGGAGCTTGCCAACGCCATAGCAAGCGTCGTCTTGCCCACACCGGGAATATCATTCAATAGAATATGGCCTCCTGCCAGAATAGCCGCCACTGCCTTGGCGATGCAGTCGTCCTTGCCAATCACTGCCTTTTTCACTTCATTGATGATCTCAAATGCCGGGATCTGCCAAGAATTATTTTCTGTATTCATTCTTCCGTCTTCCTCTGCTTCATTTTTAATCTCTATTTTCACTCTTTCTTTTCTGTTTCATGCGCTTAATGACTTTCAGCCTCGTAAACTCCTCCCGCTCTTTCTCCTCCAAGGCGCTCTGGATACTCTTTACCAGCGATTGATATTTGGGAATCGTGATATTCTGCAAAGCATTGGCGCGTTTCTGCGTCTTCTTGATATTATAGGCAAGGCGGTAAGCGCTGGTCTCAACCTGCGCAAGGCGGATTGTCAACTCCTTAACCTTCTGAAATTTCTCACATGCCTCATCCAAAGACATTTTGGTTCCAAAAAAGGGGTAATATGGCTTTAATGATTGCCCGCTGTATTCCACCTTCGGAATCTCCGTTCCCATGACGCTGCGCCGTTTGATAACGATAGACTCTTCCACCGGCACGCTTTTACTGAGCACCTCCACCTCATGGATTCCCATCTGGATATTCGCTTTCTGCAACGCCAGGTAAGCGCTGGTAAAAGTCTCGTCGATCTCCTTTTGAATATCCGTGGCCTGCTCAATAAGCTCCATAAGCTCACGGATTAAGATATTGCGCTTCTTGTCCATCAAATCATACCCCTGCTCAGACAATGCAAGGGAGTTCTTTGCCAGGATTAAGTTTCCTTTTGTTGGAAATGTATTTGGATCCATCGCCCCACCTCGCTACTCCTCATTATATATTTCCTCTAAAACACTTATTCCCCATTATCTTCCCCGTCGACAGTTATGATTCCATACCTTCCTGGATACATGGCGGAAAACACATGCTGGATACAGCTTTCCGTCAGCCTACCCTCCCAAGTGAAATGCAGATGCCCGCAGGCAATTGCCTTTACAGGGCTGTCCGCATCGTATACCATGGCAAGGAATTCCTTGGTAGCCTCATTGGGCTCATAGTAACATCCCTCTCCCCACACCAATGCCCGATCCTGCCATTCCTTTTTTGACTCTTCCAAGATGCTTGCATCCACCTTGGATTCCAAGGGAACATGGGTCAAAAGGATAATTGGCTTTCCAAGGCCTGCAATCTCCTGAAACCTTTTGAGCTGCCCTTTGGAAATCTGCTTTGTGCTATTGTTGATTCCGACAATGCATAAATCCTCAAACTCAATCAGTGAAATCCCTTTATACCCATCTATGGATTCATGCAGTTTCTTCATATCCTTCTTATCCAAGCCCTCACAATTGTATGGGTTGTAATCGTGGTCTGCCCTGACATACAAAACAGGCGCTTTCATTTCCTCAATCCCCTGCCGCAAGGCATTAATATTGGCAGTGGATGCATAATCTATCATGTCGCCACCTAACAGAACAGCATCTGCCTGCTGCATATTAAAATAATCCGGCAGTTCCTCCCACAATTCAGATGAACTCTTTCCAGCCGCCGATTGGAATGTTTCATAGCGCGCCCGCACATTCCCCAGGCTTTCCGGCGAAATTTCATCATTCTCCACAATGATGTGCAAATCCGACATAAAAATAAATCTATAGCTATGCTTCAGTCCTGGAATATGGACGGCAAAGTTTTCTTCCGCCAACGCAAAAGTTTTCTCTTCTTCCTTAATTTTGCCTCCCTCTTCCTCCGATAACAAACCACCTAATTTACTCTCTGGAATGAAAACGGCATCTTCCCCATTCTCTCCTGCCAATATGGCAAGCATGGCGCAAAAAAAGACGACTGCCGCTATCTGTATTGCCTTTTTTCTCATTACCGTCTCTCCTCAACTCTCGCGATAAACAACAAACACTTACCCCAGATATTTCTCTAAAATCTTCGTATCAATCCGGTCTAACTCTTCCCTGGGCAGGATGTGCAAAAGACGCCAGCCAATATCTAAAGTCTCCTCAATGGTGCGGTTCTCATTCATACCCTGCGCTACAAACTCCTTCTCAAATCCAATGCCGAATTCCAGATACTTTTTGTCTGTCTGTGACAACTCGTCTTCACCGATGACGCTCGCCAAATCACGCGCCTCGCCTACTCTGGCATAAGAAGAAAAGAGCTGGTTCGCCACATCCTGATGATCCTCGCGCGTGTACTCCTCGCCAATGCCGTCCTTCATCAGACGTGACAGCGAGGGCAGCACATTGATCGGCGGATAAACATTCTTCTGGTGCAGGGAACGTTCCAGCACAATCTGCCCCTCTGTGATATACCCGGTCAAATCAGGAATAGGGTGCGTAATATCGTCATTGGGCATTGTCAGAATAGGAATCTGCGTGACGCTTCCCTCCCTGCCCTTTACAATTCCGGCGCGCTCATAGAGCGTTGCCAGCTCGCTGTAAAGATAACCGGGATAGCCCTTCCTGCTGGGAATTTCCCCTTTGGAAGAGGAAATCTCACGCATCGCCTCGGCATAGGAGGGCATATCCGTGAGGATTACCAGAATATGCATGTTCTTCTCGAAAGCAAGGTATTCTGCCGCCGTCAACGCCATCTTCGGCGTAATCAAACGTTCTGCCACCGGATCGTTGGAAAGGTTCAAGAACATCGTCACATGAGAACTGACACCGCTCTCCTCAAACCGCCTGCGAAAAAAATCCGCCACATCATATTTGAGCCCCATCGCTGCAAACACAATGCCGAACTCCTCCTCGGAATCTTCCCCCAGGGAAGCCTGTTCGACAATCTGCGCTGCAAGCTGGTCGTGCGGAAGACCATTGCCGGAAAAAATGGGTAGCTTCTGCCCGCGGATTAACGTTGTCAGCCCATCAATGGCAGAGATGCCGGTACGGATATAATTTCTTGGATACTCTCTGGTACAGGGATTTAGCGGAAGCCCGTTCACATCCCTCACAACTTCCGGCTCTATCCTGCCAAGCCCATCAATGGGCTCGCCCAATCCGTTAAACGTACGCCCAAGAATTTCCAGCGAAAGGCCAATTTCCATGGGATGACCGCTCAATCTGGTATGTGTATTCTGTAACGACATCTCATCCGTATTGTCGAATACCTGGATAACCGCCTTGTCCTCATCGACTGCTACAATCCTGCCCTTCTTGCGGCGCTTCCCTTCCACGATAAACTCAACCACTTCCTCATAAGAGGCGTTTTTGACTCCCTCCAGCACAATCAGAGGGCCGTTTATGTCACTTAACCCTAAATACTCAATCGCCATATCTGCCTCCTATGCGTTGCTTTCCATCAATCCCTGATAAAATTCATCCACCATTTGACGGTATTCTTCAAATTTGTACATATCTTTATTTGCCACATCATACTTGATGGCAATAATTTTCTCAAAAATACGATTTTCTTTGAGTAACGCCATTGGCATTCCCAAATCAATCAACGCCCGGCATTTCTCATAGAGATAGAGAATAATCTTCATCATTTCCAACTGCTTCTCCATGGGAACAAAGGTGTCCTCCGCATGAAAGGCATTCTGTTGTAAAAATCCCAGGCGAATGACCCTGGCAATCTCTAAAATAAGCTTCTGGTCGTCGGGAAGCACGTCGCTGCCAATCAGCTTCACAATCTCATTCAAACGGCTTTCCGTCGTCAGGATATGGAGCAATTCGTTGCGGCAGGGGACGAAATCAGCCCCCACATTGGCGCCATACCAATGTTCCAAATCACCCAGGTATTCCGTATAACTGGTAAGCCAGTTGATTGCCGGATAATGCCTGGCATAAGCAAGAGCCTTATCCAAGGCCAGAAAGCAGCGTACGAAACGCTTCGTATTCTGTGTCACCGGTTCGGAAAAATCGCCTCCCTGAGGCGATACGGCGCCGATGATAGTGACGCTTCCATCCGTCCCGTTGAGATTCTCCACATAACCG
>CAJUTD010000094.1:8455-11190 GCA_910589635.1 uncultured Lachnospiraceae bacterium
GCTCATAAAACGCTGACAGACGTGAGGCAAGATATGCCGGAAAACCTTCTTCCGCAGGCATTTCTTCCAACCTGCCGGAAAGCTCTCTGAGCGCCTCCGCCCAGCGGGAGGTGGAATCTGCCATGATCGCCACATGATACCCCATATCGCGGTAATACTCGGCAAGGGTCAGTCCCGTGTAAATACTTGCCTCCCTTGCCGCTACCGGCATATTGGACGTATTGGCAATTAATGTCGTCCGGTCCATCAGAAGATTCCCAGTCTTAGGATCCGTCAGTTTCGAGAATTCCTCCAGCACATTTGTCATCTCATTCCCGCGCTCCCCGCAGCCGATATAAATAATAATATCCGCATCCGACCACTTGGCAAGCTGATGCTGGGTCATGGTTTTACCTGTCCCAAACCCGCCAGGGATGGCTGCCGTGCCTCCCTTGGCGATTGGAAACAAGGTATCCAAGATACGCTGTCCTGTTACCAGCGGCCGATCTGCCGGGTAACGCCTGTGAATCGGGCGCGGAATGCGAATCGGCCACCGCTGCGCCATGGTTAAAGTCTCCTCGCTCCCGTCCGGTTTGCGAATCTTTACTAATGGTTCCTCGATAGTATAACTTCCGTTTTTAGCTGTCCAGATAACCGTTCCATCTATGTCCGGCGGCACCATAACCTTGTGAAGAATTGCCGGCGTCTCAGGAACCTCAGCGATCACAGTCCCACCGCTCACAATATCCTGGGGCTTCACGCAAATCTCCGTCTTCCATTGACGTGCCTGGTCAAGAAGGTCGACATTGACGCCGCGCGGAATAAAGGCACCGTTTCTCTCTCCAATCAACTGTAACGGCCGCTCAATTCCATCAAAAATATTGGTGATGATACCCGGCGCAAGGGTAACGCAGATGGCGCTTCCCGCTCCCTCCACAATTTCCCCCGGACGCAAGCCAGTTGTCTCCTCAAACACCTGAATCGTCGTCTCTTCCTTGTTGAGAGCAATAACCTCCCCCACCAGGCGCACCTGTCCCACATAAACCATCTCCGACATCTTAAATCCAAGGTTCCCCTTTACGGTGATAATCGGCCCATTAATTCCATATATGTTACCTGTCACGCTCATAGATTGGTCGCCTCCTGTTCCAGCTTCGTCACGAACGATTCGTCAATAAGAATATTCCTCGAGCGAATGACTGCCCGCACGCCTCCGCCAAAATCAAAACTGCTGACCGTAAGCGCCGCTCCAGTCTTACTTTCTAACTCATGCAACTTATCTGCGTCCGAAGGATTGATATAGATGATGACTTCCTCATCTTCCGCCACCTCAAGCGCCATCTTGATTTTGGCTATGAGGTATGCTTTGTACTCCTCTGTCGTCTGATACTTGACAAGGAGCTCTTTTACCTCCGTAAGCAGCTTTTCCTTCCATTTGCGTTTACACTCGTCGAGGCTTCTCTTTTGTCTCAACATCTCTCTCGATACCGCACTGTTTGTCTGCCTGCGGATTTTATGTTCTTCGTTACGGATCTTATGCTCCAACTCTGCCAGTTTACTTTGTCGAAATGCTTCCACTTCCCGGTTACAAGCGGATTCATACTCTGCAACCTGCTGCTCGCTCTCCTGTTTCGCCACGTCCATAGTAAACTTGCGGAAAACTTCCAGCTTTTCCTCAATCTGCATATCTTCTACCTCCCGCCTATAGCTTTAAACCGATAGCCTCGCTGACGTAATCTGTAATAAAATTCTCATTCCTCCCGCTTCCATGACGGTCTGGAATCTCAACGATCAAAGGCAGGCGGCGATTCAGCTTTACCTCATCAACAAGGTCTGGAAACTCTCTGCCAAACTTCTCCGTCAAAAGAACAATACCAATTTCCCTGTCCGCAAATACGCGCTCCAACGCCTCCTTCAACTCCTGCCGCTCATGGACAATCATACCCTCCACGCCCGCTAAACGCATCCCTGTATATGTGTCTCTGTTATCGCTAATCAGGTACATCTTCATAGGCACACTCCCCGCTATCCGAGAATAGAAAATGAAATCAATAGTCCATAAAGCGCAATCGACTCTGCCAATGCCACGAAAATCAAAGCCTTACCCATGATAGAGGAATCCTCACTCAAAGCACCCAGCGCCGCGCTCGCCGCACTTGCCACCGCAATGCCCGCACCGATACAAGACATACCTGTGGACAATGCCGCCGCGATATACCGCCAACTGTCCACACTAGATACTGCCCCCGCAGCTTCCCCCGCCGCATGTACATCCCCAAACATCAAGATATCCGCCACCAAAAGCGTGCCAAAGAAGAAAAAGACATTGCAGGCGAGCGCTGCTTTAAATCCCCCCTCTTTGCGCTTACTAAGTAAAAATCCTCCAACCGGAACAACCATGCTGCAAAACAGAATCAATACTAATATTATTTTTGTTGCCATATCCTTATCCTCCTAATCTTTTGTTAAATGGGATGAAGGGTTTCCCACTCCCTGAATAAAAACGGCTGAACATTTCATAGTATTCCAAACGCAATACCTGGATTCCGACGATCAATCCCTCAAGCCCTGCCACCAAGACATTGCCTAACACAACCACAATCCAATTAGGGCTTCCCTTTTCCAGTCCTGCAAGCGTCATTACAACCCCCATCATACCTGCATGGCTGAGTGCAAAGGCGCCTACCCGGACGAACGAAATCGTGTTCGTAGCATAACTGAGCACTACATCAAACTCTTCCACCAAGGCTTCCACA
>CAJUTD010000095.1 GCA_910589635.1 uncultured Lachnospiraceae bacterium
ATGAGTGTGGCACCAAAGGTGCTTTTGACACCCGAATCTTATCCAGCAACATCTTTATAATATTGGAAAACAGGAGAATCCCCTATGGAAATCGAACGCAAATTTTTACTCAAATCTCTTCCTGATAATCTCGATAAATACCCCTTCCACCAGATCGAGCAGGGTTATCTATGTACTGACCCGGTCGTACGCATCCGCAGACAGGATGAAGACTATTATCTGACATACAAATCCAAGGGGCTGATGGTGAGGGAAGAATACAATCTGCCTCTTACAAAAAAGGCTTATGAACATCTGCTTCCCAAAATAGACAGTATACTAATTTCCAAGAAGAGATATCTGATTCCCATAGATACCAGTCTAACCATCGAACTAGATATTTTTGAGGGGGAACTGGCGCCTTTGATTCTTGCCGAAGTAGAATTTCCCACAGAGGAGGAAGCAAATGCTTTCCTTCCTCCAGAGTGGTTTGGCGAGGACGTTACTTATTCCCCAGACTACCACAACAGTGTCCTCAGCCAGAAGAAGCATAGCAATCTTTAAATCATTCTATCCTTTTTTTGTGTTTTGGTAAGTAAAAAATGTTTACAATGCCTTCAGTACAGCAACAATACTTTTCAGGAAATCACGGATTGTTCTTTCCGTGATTTCCTCCTTCAACAATTCCAAAGCATATTCCGAATAGCGGTAACGGAAATTTTTACTGCAAATATATGGGTTGTGGAAAATGTCTGTTGTCTCTCTTATGACATCCCTGCGTAATCCCTCTAACTCCTGCACGCTAAAATTGTTTCCTAAAACCCAATAATACACGGTAGATGCAAAACCAATCTCAAACAATTCCAAATCGAGAATTTCCGAAAAATCTTGATAAATCCCCCGCCTTTTGGCCTCCTGATTCAACAAGAGCTGCGCAGACATCCAGTTGTCTATCTCTTTTGATGCAGCTTGTCCGTCTTTTCTGGCATGATGATACAGTACATTGGGAATCCAGCAAAGAGAGTTTAGATGCATTTCAATAAGGCTCCACCAGTAAAAATCTTCTCCCCACATCCCTTCTGGGAAAACAATCGTATGCTCCAACAAAAAACTCTTCCGGATCAGCTTACTCCAACATTCCAAATCATTGCGGAATTGCAACATAAACTGATTACGCTGCACATTGTCCTGCAACTCAAACATCTGGCTGGAATACCACTCTTGCCCATCATCGGCTTCGTATACCCCCCTCCTCGTATTTTTGTCTTCTTCTGCTATATAATCATGGGCGCACATTGCTATTTCACATTCATTTTTTACAATGTTTTCATACAATGTCTCATATAGCGTGCGCTCCAAGACGTCGTCATGATCCGCAAAAGTAACAAAAGGTGCATGGCTTTTTTCTACCCCTCGGTTTCTCGAATAACTCACTCCGTAATTCTTATCATTTTCTATGATCTGGACATTCTGCGGATGGTTTTGCTGAAATTCTTTCAATTTCATACGCGTATCATCCACAGAAAAATCGTCCACAAAAATAATTTCTATATTTTCAATGCCAATAGTCTGACATTCCAGGCAATCCAATAACGGATCTATGCATCTCATGGAATTGTAACATGGAATAATTACGCTTAATAACATAGATAATCCTCTTTCCTGAGGCTGTCGCACGAAGATATTATTTCGTGCGGCAGTCCCGTAATATTTCCACTACCGGAAATTAAATATTCTTCACCTTGGCAATATCAATAAGATTCAGCTTTTCACTGACACTGGCGTGCTCTAAACTGCTTGCCAGCGCATCCGCAGTGTCCATAGCCGTGATGCAGTACACGCCTGTCTCGATGGCGTTTCTGCGGATTAAAAATCCGTCGCGGCTCTTGTCCCTGCCTTGGGTCGGCGTGTCAATCACGAAGTCAATCTTGTGACCCAGAATCAAATCCATCACGTTAGGTGATTCCTGAGTAATCTTGTTGATGCGCCTTGCCTTTACACCGCGCGCTTCTAAATATTTGGCCGTGCTCCTGGTCGCATAAATCTTATATCCAAGCGCCTCAAACCGCTTGGCAATATCCACAGATTCCGGCTTGTCGGCGTCCTTGACCGTCATAATCATCTGCTTATATTTGGGCAGCTGCACGCCTGCGCCTAAAAATGCCTTATACAAAGCCTCATCAAAAGATTTTCCGATTCCAAGGCATTCCCCAGTCGACTTCATCTCCGGCCCCAGGCTGATTTCCGCGCCGCGCAATTTTTCAAAGGAAAATACCGGCATTTTAATTGCCACATATTCCGCCTCCGGCGCAAGCCCCGTGGGATAACCCATGCCCTTTAAGGTATTGCCGATAATTACCCGCGTCGCAAGGTCAACAATGGGAATACCGGTAACCTTACTGATATATGGCACAGTTCTTGACGAGCGCGGATTTACTTCAATCACATACACTTCCTCATCCATAGCGATAAACTGAATGTTAATCAAGCCCACAACGTGAAGCGCACGCGCCAGGCGCTGTGTATAATCGACAATTTTCTCTTTCACCTGCGCGCTGATTGTGGGAGCCGGATAAACGGAGATACTGTCGCCGGAATGGACGCCCGTTCGCTCAATATGCTCCATAATGCCTGGTATCAAAATATCCCTGCCATCACATACCGCGTCGACCTCAATCTCCTTGCCCTGCAAATACTTGTCCACCAAAATCGGATGATCCTGGGCAATGCGGTTAATAATCTCTATAAATTCCTCAATCTCTTCCTCCGAATAGGCAATCTGCATCCCCTGTCCGCCAAGCACATAAGAGGGACGCACCAACACCGGATAACCAAGCGTATTGGCAACTTCCTTGGCTTCCTCGGCGGTAAACACCGTTCCGCCGGCAGCACGCGGAATCTGCGTCTGCTCTAAAATCTTATCAAACAGCTCCCGGTCTTCCGCAGCGTCCACATCCTCTGCTTTCGTTCCCAAAATGGGCACGCCCATCTTCATCAGGCTTTCCGTCAGCTTGATTGCCGTCTGCCCGCCAAATTGCACAACCGCGCCGTCCGGCTGCTCTAATCGCACAATGCTCTCCACATCCTCCGGCGTCAAGGGTTCAAAATATAACTTATCTGCAATATCGAAATCTGTGGAAACCGTCTCCGGGTTGTTATTTACAATAATCGTCTCATAGCCTTCTTTGGCAAACGCCCAGGTACAATGCACGGAGCAATAATCAAATTCAATTCCCTGCCCGATACGGATGGGACCGGACCCCAGTACAAGCACTTTTTTCCTGTCTTTCTTACCCTCCGCCTCATTTTCGCTTCCGAAACAAGAATAATAATAGGGCGTCTCCGCTGCAAATTCCGCCGCACAGGTATCTACCATCTTAAAGGCTGCGGTAATGCCGTTTGCATATCGTAAATCACGGATTTTTGTCTCCTCTTTTCCGGCCAGACGGGCGATCACGTTATCCGGGAACTCCAGCCGTTTTGCCTCTTTTAACAACTCTACCGTAAGCTCTTCTTTTTCCAGACGTTCTTCCATTTCTGTGAGAATGGCGATTTTATCAATAAACCAATGGTCAATCATTGTAATATCATGGATTTCGTCATACGAAATCCCCTTACGCAATGCTTCCGCTATCACCCAAATTCTGCGGTCATCCACCTTTTTCAACTGCTTTATCAGCCCTTCCTTCGATAACGCTGAAAAATCATAGGAACGCAGGCAGTCCACATGCTGTTCCAGAGAGCGGATAGCTTTCATCAGCGCGCCCTCAAAATTCGTACAAATGCTCATGACTTCCCCGGTGGCCTTCATCTGAGTTGTCAGCGTGCGCTTTGCCGTAATGAACTTGTCAAAAGGAAGACGCGGAATCTTCACGACACAATAGTCAAGCATGGGCTCAAAGCTGGCGTAAGTCTTGCCGGTAATGGCGTTTTTAATCTCGTCCAAGGTATAGCCGAGGGCAATTTTCGCCGCCACCTTGGCAATCGGATATCCGGTCGCTTTGCTCGCCAGCGCGGACGAACGGCTGACCCTGGGATTTACCTCGATGACACAATACTCAAAACTCGTGGGATGCAGCGCATACTGCACATTACAGCCCCCAGTAATATTAAGCTCCGAAATGATGTTCAGCGCAGACGTCCGCAGCATCTGATATTCCTTATCTCCCAGCGTCTGGGAGGGAGCCACGACAATGCTGTCCCCCGTGTGCACGCCTACCGGGTCAATGTTTTCCATATTACAAACGGTGATGCAATTGCCTGCCGCATCACGCATTACCTCATATTCAATCTCTTTCCAGCCGGCAATGCAGCGTTCCACCAGCACTTCCCCCACGCGGCTTAAGCGCAGGCCATTGGTGAGAATGTCGATCAGCTCCGTCTCATTGTGGGCAATCCCGCCGCCGCTTCCGCCAAGCGTATAAGCCGGGCGCAGCACAACCGGATAGCCGATTGTATTGGTGAAGGCTATGCCGTCCTCCACATTGTGCACGACCTGGGAGGGTGCGCACGGCTCGCCAATTTTTTCCATTGTGTCTTTAAATGCCTGACGGTCCTCCGCCTTAAAGATTGTCTCGGAGGTTGTGCCAATCAGCTTTACATGATGTTCTTCCAAAAAACCGGATTCTGCCAGCTCCATGCCCAGGTTCAACCCTGCCTGTCCACCCAGCGTAGGCAGTACGCTGTCCGGCTGCTCCTTGCAGATAATCTGCTCTAACACTTTGACGGTCAAAGGCTCGATATAGACCTCATCGGCAATCTCCTTGTCCGTCATAATCGTCGCCGGGTTGGAATTCACCAGCACGACCTCCACACCCTCTTCTTTCAGGGAACGGCATGCCTGCGTGCCCGCATAATCAAATTCTGCCGCCTGCCCAATGACAATCGGACCGGAGCCGATAACTAATACTTTCTTAATGTCTGGATTCTTTGGCATTACTGATTCCCTCCCATCATAGCGATAAACTTGTCAAACAAATAACTGCTGTCCTGCGGCCCAGGGCAGGCTTCCGGGTGAAACTGCACGGTAAAAATATTTTTCCCTGTGTATCGCAGTCCTTCATTCGTACCGTCATTGACATTTACAAACGCCGGAACTGCCACCGCCGGGTCTAAATGTTTTGTATCTACAACATATCCATGGTTCTGGGAGGAAATATATACTCTCCCGGTCTCTAAATCCTTAACCGGATGGTTGCCGCCCCGGTGTCCATACTTCATTTTATGGGAATCCGCCCCGTTTGCCAAAGCCATAAGCTGATGCCCCAGGCAAATTGCAAAGATAGGCGTATCCGATTCATAGAGCTTTTTCAGTTCCGCAATAATCTCTTTACATTCTTTGGGGTCTCCCGGTCCATTGCTGAGCATAATCCCATCCGGCTTGTCCGCTAATATCTCCTCCGCACACGTTTGCGCCGGATAAATGGTGACCTCACATCCTCTATCCTGTAGGGATTTGGCAATATTTTTCTTGGCGCCAAAATCCATCAAGGCAACGCGCTTTCCTTTTCCTGACAATCTGGAAACACTGTCACATGTCACTTTATCTACTACATTTCCTGTGTGATACGCTTTCAGCCGCGGCAGAATTTCCTCAATCAGATAATTTTCGTTGGTGGTAATCATGCCATTCATCGTTCCCTTTTCCCTGAGAATCTTTGTCAGAGCCCGGGTGTCAATGCCCGCAATGCCCGGAATATCATGCTTTACAAGAAACTCCTGGATTGTTCCCTCACAGCGGAAATTGCTGGGCATCCTCGACAATTCGCGCACAATATAACCGTCCGGCCAGGGCCTGACCGACTCCATGTCCGGCGTAATTCCATAATTTCCAATCAACGGGTATGTCATGACGACTGCCTGTCCGGCATAAGAGGGGTCTGTGAGAACTTCAAGATAACCTGTCATAGAAGTGTTGAACACGATTTCACTGATTACTTCCCTGGCAGAGCCTATGCTGCTACCTTCAAATACTGTTCCGTCTTCCAGTATCAGAAATGCTTTCATGTATTTACCACCCTTTCTTTGTGTTGGCTGATTTATACAAAAAAAAAAGAAAATCAGATTCTTTTTTTCGTAAGGGTTCTATATTGGCATGAAACACCACTATTGTGTTATGCCCAAATTGTAGAGATTTTACCACACTTCTTCTACTTTTTCAAGACTCTGGTATGATTTTTTTGTTACAATGGTATCGGTTCAGTTACTATTCACTTCACGCCAACGCCGATAACGTTCCATTCTACGCCCGTTTATAAAAGGGCATACCAGCTATTGTTTTTTCATAATTGGTATGCCCACGCCAGATATTATCAAATGCATTCCCGAATTTTTCTGTATATTGCTTTACACCTATGCCCAAGTGTCCGTTTTACGACCCGGAAGATTCCCCACATGCCTGATTCAACATCCCAGGCAAAACTGCCTGAACGGTAGAGGTAATCCCCAGGACATCCGGCGCCATCCATAAGCTCTATATCGAACTTATTGCCAACACTAACTCCGCCCTGTAGAGGGATAATCCTGGAAAATGGATCCAGACGTTGTTCTTTCCATAGATGGCCATGGACTGTAATAGACGTATTACGCGGTTTATCTGCCGGCATCATAACCCGGAAAATTACACGATCCCCGGGATATGCCTTCCAGACAGGCGTCGACGGGTCTCCATGTACTCTGCTGCTGAAAACCTTCCACGTCCTGGAATCCCTTGCCAGCCTCCAGTATCTTCTGCATCTAACGGCTCTCCAGTATCCTCTGCCGGAGTCTGAACCAGATTCCCCTGCGCATCGAGCAGGCGGATTCCATTTTGGATAAACAGGACATACTCCCGGAAAGCCTCTTCCCCTGGCGCCGTAATCACTGCCTGCTCTGCAAAACTGTCTTTTTTTCTGGTAAAATTACGATACCATTCCGCTCCCGGCGGTTCTACAATCACCGCTCCAAACAATCCATGGTAACGATGGTTACGCATATCTCCAAATGACTGTATGATGCAGGCTCCATATTCCTGATCTGCACGCCAGAGATACCGTTTACTCTCTCCCACTCCTACTGTCTGTTCCATTTCATTATACCCTACATTGATCCCGGAATCACGGACCGGATCATACTGTAAAAACTGCGGATTTAAAGAAACTCTCATGGACGGTGTGTACTCTTTATCTAAAGGCACCCTTGGATAAGCAAAGTAAGGGATTGGATGTTCCATATCCCATGCATTGTGCAGCGTAACCTCTATCCAATCGCCTACATTTGCCCTGAGAATTAATGGTTTGGGCATATATTTTCCTGCCAGTACATTATCGACATCTTTAAGAGGAACAAATACCAGACCGTTGGGATCATGATCTCCATATCGGTTATAAATGAGCTTCTTTTGTATGGCTGCAACCTCATAACGCCTGACAACATCGTCTTTTGACGGACAGGGCAGAAGGGGATGAATCATGCCTCTCCCCTGGCATAATGGCTTTAGGTGTTTCTGATATCGTCTATGCACGCGTATAATTCCCCACAGCCCCAGCCATGCATCGTCGATTCCTCCGTAATAATAGAGATAGTCCCCAGCGCCGTATTGTTCCGTCACATGTAAATTAAACGCTTCCGATACCCCCAACGTCTGAGACGCCGCTAACGGCGAAACAATATCTGCCGGTTCCTTTCTCCATGACATACCCGTAATATTGAAAGAATGCTGTTCCTCATGCGCTCCGTCAACCAAGCGGATCATAAGTTCATCCCCTGGATATGTTTCAAAGATCGGCGTTGCCGGATCACCATGTACAAAAGAACTGAACAGATATGCCGGATCCTCTTTTTTGCGAAGACGCTCCCGCATTGGCTCTGCCCGATAGTTAATCCCCATGACGCCCGGATCGTCATGCGAACCTGGAACTACAGGCGGATTTAACGGATTCCCTTTTCTGTCAAAAAGGAACGCAAAATCATGGACAAACAAAGCAAATTCCCGAAAAGACGTCCCGTCTTTTCTGCGTATAACCGCCCTTGTTCCAAAATGCAGCTCTTTTCCATTCTGCGGGTTATGGAACGTAGCTCCTGCTTCTTCAATTATCAACGCTCCGAACAATCCGTGCTGCTGGTGGACATTGGCAAACAGATGATCGTGAAAAAATACTGTCTGCAATTCTTCATTTGCAAAAAAACGTTCCACCAATGTTTCATACTGCCTTGCGCCTGCAATATTATTCCAGCCATTTGCCGACCCATCCGAGACAATGGTATCGAATTTTACCAAATGAACATGATGGCCTACAATGTCTGTTCTGGTCCGGGGCTGGAACGGACTGCCTTCGATGAATTCCGGCAGAAGATTTGTGGTACGCAATTCAATACAGTCCCCGGCATTTGCACGAATCACAAGCGGCTCCACTTTAATTTCCCGTTTCTCTACTTTGCGGATATAACATTCCAACCCTCCGTGGCGCTCCAGCTCTTCTTTGAGCACGAAAAACCGTGCCTGCGGATCATGCCAGCCATAGCGGTTATAGGTGATTTTTGCCTGTACCATGGCAATCTCAAATACTCTTACATTTTCATCTGTATGACATGGACAAGTATCCGTATACAATGCTCCGGGCACTGCATGTTCCACGAAGTTGGCAGTTTCAAGCGGGGTTGGTTCATTCGTCACACCCCCATTTGGAAGCAATACACCAAGCGGCGGCTGAAGCGGCCGTTCGCCAAACTTACCCTCTATAAAATTGGGATAACCCGGATGCATCTTATCCTTTTTGGGCGGAAGTTCCCTGTCTTTTAACGGCATAAGAGGCCGAATCGGCGTTCCGTCAGGCAATTTTCCCGTCCCATCTTCTAACCGGTCATAAATCCTCCACAAAGTCCACATCCCTTCCATAAAATGTGGATAGAGGTGACAATGAAATATTACGTCTCCTATGACCCGGTTAAAGCTTCCTGCTCCGTATAAAATATTTAGCGTATAACATTCCTGCGGACTGATGGTGATGGAATCTAAAATCGTTGAAACCGGATTATTTTCCTCCAGCCTCCACTGATGGTTATGGAGATGAAAAACATGCGTTTCCTTCACTCCTCCGTGAAGCAGCCTTATTTTTACCGGATCGCCAACATAAGCAAACAATATTGGCGGCGCCGGATCGCCATATACCCAGGAACTCATAGATACATCTTCTGCTGAATCCGCAGGATCATGAGAATGCGGCATTCGGTTTCGCATAGGCTCGGAGCGATAACTGATGCCCGTTGTCGACGACAGCAGCCCGGTATGGGGATCAATCGGAGGCTCACCTTTTTGATTGAGAATTTCTAATTCATCCTGGAAAAAAATACTATACTCCCGAAACGCTGGCTTCCCCGGCTGATAAATATCTGCCATTAGCCCGCTTTGCAATTCTTCACCCGTTTCCGGGTCAAACCACTTTGCCTCCGGCGCTTCTACAATCACCGCCCCGAATAACCCATGAATATTGGTTGCATCCTCCGTACTTCTGGGGTCTGCCATATCGTGAAACAAGAATACTCCCTCCGTATCAGCATACCAGGTATACCAGATTTCCCCGCTTGTCGTGCTGTCGTTATTATATCCCACGCTACTTCCGTCCGAGGCACTGACGTCATAAGAAAGCCCCTGTACATGTATTGACAGCCTACGTTTCAAAGACGTTCGGAATCTTACTTTCACCGTATCTCCAAGATTGACGCGGATCACTAACGGCCTTACCTCCTCATATGGCTGTGGAATGTCCATCTGAAATCTTTCAAGGGCTTCTCTCTGAATCCGTTCGGAATCTTCTTCAAGCACATAGAGCAGGCCGTTTGGATCATAGTCTCCATATCGGTTATATACAATAGGAATCTGTATCGCCTCGATATGAAATGTCCTGACATTTCCCCTTTTCGGATATTTACATACTTCCATACGAATCTCCGCCTTTCTGCACGGACTCTAAAATCCGCAGATAGTGATTTGCTTCACGCAGCACATGATCTGCCAAAAGCGGAAGTATGATTGAGCGTATCCCACATCCTATTATTCCTTCTGTTCCCGCTGTCTTAAACTGCTGATACTGTTTTGTCGTCTGTAAAGTCCTTGCCGTCAGTGTGGCATTCATTGCTTTCCTGTCTTGTTCCCTTGCCTCTTCCAGAAGGCGGCAATAATCTTCAGCAAACTCATTCGCCGTATCTATCAACTCACACTCCGTTGGATCCAGCAGTCCTCGAATAAACTGGGCATGTTCCATCATAATCTGGTTCCAGAATATCTCCAGATTTTTTAAATCAGGCATCGAGATTCTGCCTCTCCTCTCAAGCTCTGATATCGTCTGACGGTACAATTTCGCCTCCCGCAGAATGTGCTCGATCAGCAATGGGTAGTTTGTAGTATAAAGCCTGCACGCCGTCATTTCCCTCAAAACTTCTTCCTTAAACGAAATCAATCCATTTAAGCATTGCAGCATCTGCCGGTTCAGCCTTCTTACCTGAAAAGCAAATTCCCTGCTTACCATATTACAGCTCCCGGCGTGAAGCTGCCTCTGGGCCTCTGTAATTTTTATATCTATAGGAATTCCTGTCAAATCTTTTGTTTGGCATTCCGCCTTTTGCGTAAATTCTGTTACAATCTCTCTGGAGTTCAAAACCGGTTCGCTTACAATGCCGTCCGCAAGTTCTACCGTCCTTCTAAGCCCGGCCTCAAATTCTTCCCGAAACCTGTCTGCACGCTTTATAAACTCTATTTCCCTCGCCGGGAACCCGGCGAGTAGAAATAGAGAATGTTCCTTCATAATCCTTCCAAAAAAGAGATGTGTTTCTAATGATAATGTTACATATTCCTTCATAACCTCGCATACCTTTATAATTTAGATTTCTTTATACTATATGCAAAGTATGTCAAAAGGGGATAGATAACTCCCACAATAACCTGTCTACTTACTGTACTTCTCCCCATCTAATTCAATATAATCTATCTCAGAAACATCCACAAGATTTGCAAATTCCTTTTGCACATACCACGTATATGCAGTCTTTGTCTGCTCCTTCAATGTACTGATCTCACACGCTTCCCCAAAATCCGCAGCCGTCATGGCCTGCCCTTCCCGAACCAGCTTCATGTCTCGGAGAATATCATGATTAAATGTAATTTCAGAACTTTCAGCCTTATCGCCG
>CAJUTD010000096.1 GCA_910589635.1 uncultured Lachnospiraceae bacterium
ACTGAATTGTTACATTTGAGTGACTTTTTACGCATTTGATGGTACTCTTTTGTTAAGATGTTACAATATTCAAGGCTTGACTTGCCTTGATTTTACAATCTTATTAAATATTATTCAAGGAGGTTTTTATGGCACGTTTTACATTACCAAGAGATTTATATCATGGAAAAGGTTCTTTGGAGGAATTGAAGAACCTGACTGGAAAAAAAGCAATTATCGTAGTGGGCGGCGGTTCTATGCGTCGGTTCGGTTTTCTTGACCGCGCTGTCGACTACTTAAAGGAAGCTGGCATGGAAGTGGAATTGTTTGAAAATGTAGAGCCGGACCCAAGCGTAGAAACCGTCATGAAGGGCGCGGCAAAAATGCGCGAATTTGAGCCGGACTGGATCATTTCTATGGGCGGCGGTTCTCCAATTGACGCAGCCAAGGCCATGTGGGCATTTTATGAATATCCTGAAACAACATTTGAAGATCTGATTACTCCGTTTAATTTCCCGACACTGCGGACGAAAGCAAAATTCTGCGCTATCCCCTCTACCTCTGGAACTGCTACGGAAGTAACGGCATTTTCTGTCATCACTGATTACGACAAAGGCATCAAATACCCGCTGGCTGATTTCAACATCACACCGGACGTTGCCATCGTTGACCCGGCGCTTGCAGAGACAATGCCTAAGAAACTGACCGCACATACCGGAATGGATGCTATGACACATGCAATTGAAGCTTATGTATCTACGCTCCACTGTGACTATACCGATCCCCTGGCATTGCATGCTATTAAGATGATACATAGAGATTTGAAGGCCTCTTTTGACGGAGATATGGAAGCGCGCGACCGTATGCACAACGCACAATGCCTGGCTGGTATGGCATTCTCTAACGCTTTGCTGGGAATTGTCCACTCCATGGCCCATAAGACCGGAGCTGCTTACAGCGGCGGACATATTGTTCATGGATGCGCAAATGCTATGTACCTTCCCAAAGTGATCAAATACAATGCCAAGAATGCTGAGGCAGCAGAGCGTTATGCTGAGATTGCTGCTTTCATTGGCTTAAAAGGCGACTCCACAGATGCACTGGTAGACGCATTGATTGCTGAATTAAAATCCATGAATGCTTCCCTGGAAATTCCTACCTGCATTAAAGATTATGAGGGCGGCATCATTGATGAGAAGGAGTTTATGGATAAGCTGCCCGAAGTTGCAAAATTGGCAATCTCCGATGCGTGCACAGGCTCCAACCCCAGAATCCCCACACCGGAAGAGATGGAAAAACTGTTGAAGGCTTGCTTCTATGACGAGGAAATTGATTTCTAATTTTTAGAAGAGTAACGAAACGCTGTGCAAAAGGTTTCACCGATTGCACAGCGTTATACTTAAATCTTTGGCAGCATATGTTCCACCAACGCCGCGGAATGCGCCGCCGCCGCTTTTTCAAACGTCGGATAATCCATCTCGGCGCTGTCATCCGCTTTATCGGAAATTGCACGGATAATCACAAACGGCACGTGGTTCAGATAAGCGGCATGTGCAATCGACGCCCCCTCCATCTCCACGCAAAAGCCCTGAAAGTTCTGAATAATATTATCTTTGACCTGCTTATCGCTGACAAACTGGTCTCCGCTGACAACTCTTCCCTCGTATACCTTAATATCAGGATTGACTTCACGGCAGACAGAGGCCGCGAGCGCAGATAAATGCTTGTCTGCCGGAAATGCCAGACAGCCCATCTGCGGAACCTCGCCCAACGGGTAACCAAATACGCGCACATCCACATCATGGTGCAGCGCATCGGTAGATACGACAATATCCCCAATATTAATTTCATTCTTTAAGGAACCTGCCACGCCGGTATTGATTACATGGCTGATCTCAAAGCAGTCACAAAGAATCTGGGTGCAGAGCGCGGCGTTTACTTTGCCGATTCCGCTGCGCACGATCACCACTTCCGTACCATTTAAGGTCCCTTCCAAAAATTCCATAGACGCCTTCTGCTGTGTACGGTGAATTGTCATTTTTCCTTTCAATTCCTCCACTTCCAATTCCATGGCGCCAATAATTCCTATTTTCTTCATATGTTCCTCCATTACATGGTTTTTACCGGAACCAAAAGGACCGGCTGTAGCTATTTACGGTCTTATTTAGGATAGACCAAATGCGCCTCGTCAATATGGTACAAGGTCTGCTTCAGATAACGGTCGGCAAGGTAATTTGCCATCCCCAGATTCATATCCAAATAATTCCCGCAATCCTTAGCGCTCGCGCCCGGCACTTCATCCTTGAAATCTCGGATAAACTCATACAGTTCCGTAACCAGCTTCACAATATCCCGGGACTCATAGTCACCTGCCAGCAGCAGATAGAATCCGGTGCGACATCCCATCGGCCCAAAGTAAATGGTCTTGTCCCCGAACTGCGGATGATTGCGCAGATACGTCGCAGCCAAATGCTCAATTGTATGCACCTCCGCCGTGTTCATCACTGGCTCGTCATTAGGGGAAGTCATGCGCAAGTCAAAGGTAGTAATTACCTCCTGCCCCACATTATCCTTCCTTGACACATACACCCCTGGCTCCAGCTTGATATGGTCGATTGTAAAACTTGTAATTTTCTCCATGTCCCTCTCTCCTTTTTATTATTTGTGCATGTTTATTTTCCTTATATTTCAAATAATGCCTGTATTTCCTATACAGGAAAATATTTGTCGCGTGTATGCTGTAAACACTAAGAAAATGGTGCAATATATTTCTCTGCCGCCTCCGGCAATTGAGACAATTTCTCTATATAGGGCGCCTCTGCTTCTACCGCTCCATATCCTGTCCTTGCATGAATAAAGGACATTCCTGCCTTTGCAGCGGCAAGGTAATCCCCCTGCGTATCGCCCACATAGACGGCAGAATTCAGATGATTCCGTTCCGCCACCAGACGGATGTTATAGGCTTTTTCCCTGCCTGTGCCTCCAAAGCTCTCAAAATCATCAAAATATTTCTCCAACTTATGGTATTCCAGAAACGCTTCAATATATCCTATTTGGCAATTGCTCACAATATACAGATGATATCCCTGTTCACGCAGTTGCTGTAGGGTCTCTTCAAGTCCCGGCAAAAGCTGCCCGCCATGACGGCGGATATACTCGTTTTCCGCCTCACAGCAATCTTCCAACAACTCTCTGCGCCTTTCGAGTTGATAAGACTCAAAAAAAATATCTGCAATTTCAGTCATGCTCTTTCCCATGACACCCTGAATCATTTCAGTTGTAATTTCCATCTTGATATCCGAATGCTTTTTCAAAGCCTCCGTCCAGGAAATTGCCACTTCCTTGGAAGAATCCCACAGCGTTCCATCCAAATCAAATAAGATTCCTTTTTTCATTAATTTCTCCTTTATGAAACAAAATTGGGCAAGCGAAAAACAAATATCCCACAAGCATTTCCTGGCGCCGTCAACCTCTCGAATCCAGATGTGACTGCGGATCTTCATCTTCAAATTCAAAGATACACCTGTGGTACGCGTTGATTACATGGGTATCCAAATATTTGTCATACCGCTTATGATCCCTCCCATATGACATATGCACATGGCCGTGGAGGAAATACTTAGGATGGTACTTTTCCATCAGGGATTTAAACACCTGAAACCCCTGGTGCGGCAAATCCCTTCCGTCATTGAGCTGATATGCTGGCGCATGCGTCACCAAAATGTCAAAGCCCCGCTTGCAAAAGAGCTTAAACCGCAGCTTTGCAACCCTCTGCTTCATCTGCCATTCCGTATATTGGTGCGTCCCTTGTTTATAACGCATGGAACCGCCCAGCCCTAAAATGCGGACGCCCTCATAGACAAAAATTTGGTCTTCAATACAGATACAGCCTTCCGGCGCAACCTTCTCATATTTTTCATCGTGATTCCCATGTACATACAAAACCGGCACATGGGAAAACGTCGCCAAAAATGAAAGGTAATGCGGATCTAAATCACCGCAGGAAATAATTAAGTCCGCCCCCTCGAGCTTACTCTTATGAAAATCATTCCACAGATAATTTGATTCCTCGTCAGCAATCGCCAATATTTTCATGAACAATTCTCCCATACACAACCATTGTCTATTTACTTGAATCTCCATGGTTGTATTTTCCCATGCATTGTATGTAATGCCTAAGCATCCTTTTTCACGCCCTGTTGCTTAATCACAGGCTCCGCCTGCTCTTTCAGCTCTGTTTTCGCAGGAATTGAGCCAATGATATTGTCTGCCAGCCAATCCATGGTCATGATTTCTTCTGGCAGCATAATCCTATCAGGTTCCGTATTAGCCATTCCCGTTTGTGAGAATAAAATGCCGGAAAATGGATTGAATTCACCGGAACTGATAGCCGATTTTAAAAGTCCGATCAGGCGACTTGTCTCCACGGGCAAATGCTTGGAACAGACGACATCCACTACGCCCTCTGCCATCCCCCACCAATAATTGATCGCTTTGGTGGTTGACGGATTATCGTCATATTTCCATGTGCCATCCATAATTGTGCGAATTAGCTGCTCATAAAACTTCCCCCAGTGATACAGGGGCATGGCAAGATTCTTAGGCGAATCTTTGTCCATATAATAAATTCCGAAATAGCGTGAAGCCTCTTCCGGGATTACCATATCCCTGCCTGAGACACACGACGAACCGGTCGCCCGGATCCTCTCCTCCATATCTATATCTTTCTTCGTAGACCACTCCAGATAAACTTCCGCGCGCGGATTCAGCATCTTTGCCCCCAGCGCAAAAGCATTGATATTGGCGATGGAACCGTAAATCGGATAATCCGCAATATATGTCATACGGTTATTGTCCGCCATCGCCCCGGCAATCGCTCCCATCAAAAATTTTGCCTCATGCATCCGCGAATAATAAGTGCGGATATAACGGTGTGAGGTATTCAATGAACAATTCAATATCCTTATCCGGGGGTTGGCAATCGCCGCTTTTACACTCGCCTGTACAAAGGGCGGAGACGTGGTGAAAATAAGGTTGCATCCCTTATCTATAGCGTCATTTATGAGCTCTTCCACATTTTCCTGCGTCCCATTTTCATAACAGATCGTGCTGACCTCATCTGAAAACGTCTGCTCTAAGTAAAGCCGCCCCAGCTCATGGGCATACGTCCACCCGGAGGTCTCCAGACGCTTCTCATGGATGAAAGCAATCTTGAGCTTGGGAGTACCGGCAGAGAAAAGAATATCAAACAGAGGAATCTTTTTCTTCTTGCGGTTCGGCTTCATTTTGAGGTCAATCCCCGGCTTCTCTTCCAACAGTTCAAATTCCTCCCAGCTTTTGACAACCAGCTCCCGCAGCTCATCCGTCGTCTTCTGTTCTATCTCGTCATATCCGTACAAAGTGATGAACGACAGGAACGCATCTGCCGGCGTAATTGCAAGTTTTGCTCCTCCTCTTGCACGGAACTCGGCAGCAAAACGCGAATAGACGGAACTGAATAAAAGCCGTTCTTCCTCCGTCCATACCTCTCCCGGCTTCTTGCCCACGGCCTCCTGTAATTTGGCAAAACTGCCCTCCTGGGAAAACCAGATGTAATTGATTGGCACGGCCTGATAAAAGTCTAAAAACTCATAATAAATTTTATTTTCCGTTTCCTCTGTGCGCTTGGGAATAATGCGCGTCACATTTCCGGGAATTGAAACAGCCCCAAAATATTTCATGACGCTGACACGCTTATTTCCCTCCTCCACATAGAATTTATTCATGTATTCATACGCCTTAATAGGGTCGCGTATCCCCTCCCGCATATGGATATCGCTCAGACTTTCCCATTTCATGGCAAACTCCGAACTTTCCCTGAGAATGGGCATAAAATTACCTGCAAATGAATTGCTACGCGCAACAGTCTTCGTCCCCACAATCTGCTCCGTGGGAATCTGCACCAGCCCAAGCTGTACTTCCGAATAAGAGCCCTTTTCCGGTAAAATATCATCCAGAATTTGCAGCGTCGGCCTTATGCCGTGCAGCATACGCGCCTGGTAATCCTTCTTTCCCGCTTTAAATGCCTTGCTGTAATCCTCTCTTCCCATAATACCTCCTGTGGTTGCTGTCCTGTAGGCTGTCTTTACCATTTTATGCAAAAACATTCACTGCCATTATGATACAAATCCTTTTTCTTACTATAGCATATTCTTTTCTCTAAATCCAGTCAATGAACCGCATAGATAGCGCTTTCTTATATACCATGATTCAACTCTTTCCTGCGTTCCTTCCAGTCCGGCATTATCATTGCCACGAAATCCCAGAATTCTCGAGAATGATTGGGATGGATAAAATGCGCAAATTCATGCACCACTACATATGCGATACATCTTCTGGGAAACTTGATTAATTGGCTGTTCAAAGTAATAATTCCTTTCTTCGTCTGGCAAGAGCCCCAGCGTGAAGTCATATCCCGGATTTTCAGCTGTGGATATCGTACGCCATATTTCTCAAACACCAAATATACTTCATCAATTAATGCTTGAAATGCTGTTTTCTGATATTCTCTCAGCCAGTTAGCCATCATACTTTCTTTCCGGCAGAAATCATTATTATCCCGAACTCTAAGAAAGAGATATACACCATCCGTGTATACCTCTTCCTGCTCAGACTCCTCCACCTTTAATTG
The DNA here is from genome assembly GCA_910589635.1 of uncultured Lachnospiraceae bacterium. Lineage (GTDB taxonomy): Bacteria > Bacillota > Clostridia > Lachnospirales > Lachnospiraceae > Petralouisia. The sequence goes on from CAJUTD010000096.1 coordinate 6,650, forward strand.
CAGATTTCTCCCGAGCAACAAATAATTCTCACCGCTGACATACATTCTCGGAACATCCTCCGTATGCTTCCTTTTTTCCTCATATCTTGCAAGTGCAGATAAAATGAATTGCTGTTTTTCTTTTATGAATTCATCAATAAATCTTACCGGAACCCTACTATTGGCTGACACCAGCACCCTGCCATCCGATTTAATCCTCAAATTTACATTCTTGACTGATTTCCGTGTGAGAACATATGTAATTGTCCCATTTTCGCATGAAACCTGACGTTCCTGTGTTTTGGGGGGCATAATTTTTGAACCTCCGTTGTTGTTTTACCATATTCTTGGCCTCTTTGCTATTCTCTTTATTATATGCCGCAATATTATACTTATCCTTGCCAAGCCCGGCGTGCACAAAAATCCCAACAGCAATGGCGGTTAAAAACAGGAAAATACCATAATAGAATTCTTCTTTCATGCCCGCCCATAAGGGATAATGCTGTTCTGAACAGTTATTACTCTACAATATCACCCATGTATAGTCTGCATATTACGTGTTGCTTTTAGAGATTTTCATGTAAACTTGCGGTTGCATTGCCCGATTTTCCGCTCTTGAACCGTATCATTACCATAACACAAGGATTTAAACGTCCTTTTCCTCTTGCTCCGCGGCCTGAACAGACAATGCCAGCTCTTCAAGCTGTTTGTCATCCACCACATTCGGCGCGTCTGTCATCAGGCAGGATGCATCCTTAACCTTGGGGAAAGCGATGACGTCGCGGATGGAATCGCATTTCATCATCAGCATTACCATGCGGTCCAGGCCATAAGCAAGCCCTGCGTGGGGCGGAACGCCATAAGCAAACGCATCCAGCAGGAATCCAAACTGCTCATGGGCGCGCTCCTTCGTGAAGCCAAGCACCTCAAGCATTTTCTCCTGGATGTCATTCTGGTGGATACGCACGGAACCGCCGCCCAGTTCTGTTCCATTCAAGACAATGTCATATGCCTTGGCGCGCACTGCGCCAGGGTCGGAATCAATTTTATCCCAGTCCTCCTCCATCGGCATCGTAAAAGGATGGTGCATCGCCATAAAGCGGTTCTCCTCTTCCGACCACTCTAACAGCGGAAACTCTGTAATCCACAAGAAATTGTATTGGTTCTTATCCAGCAATTCAAGCTGCTTGGCCAATTCTAAACGCAGCGCGCCCAACACATCCCAGACAACCTTATTCTTATCTGCTGCAAATAAAAGCAGATCTCCCGGCTCTCCCTGCATCTTTTCTACCAGGGCTTTTAACTCCTCTTCGGCCATAAATTTCGCAAAGGAGGACTTGTATGTGCCGTCCTCGTTGACGGCAAGATAGGCAAGTCCTTTCGCTCCATAACCTTTTGCAAATTCCACGAGCTTATCTATCTTCTTGCGTGGCATAGCCCCCTGCCCTTTGGCATTGATACCGCGCACGGAGCCACCCTGCTCCAAAGCTCCGGTAAACACGCCGAAACCACATTCTTTCACGACATCTGAAACGTTTACCAGTTCCATGCCGAAACGTGTGTCCGGCTTATCGGAGCCAAAACGATCCATTGCCTCCTGCCAGCTCATACGCGGAATCGGCAACTGCACATCAATTCCGATCGCCTCTTTAAACACATATTGCAACAAACGTTCATTGACGTCAATAACGTCATCCACATCCACAAAAGACAGCTCCATGTCTGCCTGCGTAAATTCCGGCTGGCGGTCTGCACGCAAATCTTCATCGCGGAAGCAGCGGGCAATCTGGAAATATCGGTCATAACCCGCACACATCAAAAGCTGTTTAAATAACTGCGGCGACTGCGGCAGCGCATAAAAAGTTCCGGGATGTACACGGCTGGGCACAAGATAATCCCTTGCCCCCTCCGGTGTGGATTTCGTAAGTATTGGAGTCTCAACCTCCAGGAATCCCTCTTTCTCCATAAAATTGCGTAAAAGCATAGCCACCTTACTTTTCATCATAAGATTCCGCTGAATGTCCGGCCTGCGCAAATCCAGATAACGGTAACGCAGCCGCAAATCCTCTTTCGTCTGTGAATTCTCCTCAATCGGAAACGGCGGCGTCTCAGATTCAGACAAGATTCTGATATCAGACGCAATCACCTCGATATCTCCCGTCTTTAAATTCTCATTGACCGCAGCAGTTCTCTTTTCCACAGTTCCTGTGACTGCCACTACGAACTCGCTGCGCAAGGTTCCAGCTTTTGCAAAACCCTCGCTCCCCACTTTGGGTTCATCAAACACAATCTGCAAAATGCCGGAACGATCCCGCAAATCTATAAATATCAAACTTCCTAAATTTCTTCTCTTCTGCACCCACCCCATAACTGTGACGGTTTCCCCGATATTCGCGCTGGAAACTTCCGTGCACCGATGGCTCCTGTGCATCCCTTTCATTGTCTCTGCCATGATAATTCCTCCTACCATTCTGCTCTTATTTTTGAGGAAACGTTTATTAAAGCCGTGTCTCCTTAAAAAACTCCCGAAATTCCTGATACCCTTCCGCTGTAAGTTTTTCCTTCTGGAATTTCTTATTCTTATTCATCCTTGCCACCAGCACCTGCTTTCCCAATGCCCGCTCTTTCTGTGCCTGCTCTATCACTTGCGCCAGCTTTTCACCCGGGTAATTTTTCTCAATCAGATAAGCAATCTTTTCCGACTGTCCGGGAACCTCAAAGCCTTGCTCTAAAAGCAGCAAAATAATGCGTTCAAACCCGATAGAAAATCCGCATGCCGGCACTTGATTACCGGTAAATTTGCCAATCATTTCATCGTAACGCCCGCCTCCGCCGCAGCTTCCGCCAAATTCTGGCATGGCAATCTCAAAAATTGTCCCTGTATAATAGGACATGCCGCGCACCAGCGTAGGATCAAATACCAGTGAGAAATCCGCAGCCTTGGTCGCATTGACGCTGGCCGCAATCTCTTTCAGGTTTGCTGCGACCTCCGCATCCAGATACGCTCCCAATTCTTCAGCAAGATAAGCTATGCCGTCCGCTACTTCCTCTTTGCCTTCCAGATTCTGAAAAAGTGAAAGGTATTTGTCTATAGACTCTTTCGCATAGCCGCTTTTGGCGAGCTCCTCCGCCACGCCGTCCATGCCGATCTTGTCCATTTTATCAAGAATAATAAAAACCGTATCATACGACTCTTCCACAAAACCGCTGTACGCTGCCATCGCTTTTAAAATCCTCCGCTCATTGATGCGGATCTGGAAATTTTTGAAGCCTAACTTGCCGAGCGTAGTCGTCGTTGCAAGAATCAATTCAATTTCAGCAAGGTTGCTTGGCTCTCCTAATATATCAATGTCGCACTGCATGAACTGGCGGTATCTTCCCCTCTGCGGGCGGTCCGCACGCCAGACATTGCCCATCTGCAACGCCTTAAAGGGGGAGGGCAGATTGTTGGAATTGTTAGAGTAGAAGCGCGCCAACGGCACGGTCAAATCATAGCGCATACCGAAATCCACAACATCATTCTCCGTCTGCGCTGTTTCCAGCTTGAGTTTCTCCCCGCGCTTTAACACCTTGAAAATCAATTTCTCATTTTCTCCGCCCTGCTTATTGCTGAGATTGGCAATATTCTCCATGCATGGCGTCTCGATCGGGGTGAAGCCAAAACTGCGGTAAGTCTCCTTAATCACATTCATCACATAATCGCGAATCTGCATCTCTTCCGGTAAAATATCCTTCATGCCGTTTACCGGCTTTTTCGCCAGTGCCATACTGTGTCCTCCGTTTTCTAAATATTTCTATATCGCTTGTTCCCTGTCTGCTTGAGAACGCTGCAAAATGCTTTACCTAAGCATAGATTATATTTTTGTATGTCAGAAAAGTCAAGAAGAAAGTGGAAAAGCCCACGGAAATCAATTTTGTAGAGATATCAAATGCCAAAAAGACCTGTTGCTATGGCAACAGAGTCAAATTGCATAAGATTGCATCTGGAAAACACTGTTTTCCAAGTGCAATC
>CAJUTD010000097.1 GCA_910589635.1 uncultured Lachnospiraceae bacterium
GGTTCGAACCCTGGACACCCTGATTAAGAGTCAGGTGCTCTGCCAGCTGAGCTAGAGGCGCTTACGTCATTTCTAAGACAAGGATTATTATATTATAAAATTTTATAAAATGCAAGAACTTTTTTACATTTTTTAAGATTTTTTTTAAAAAACTTTTCATTCGTTTATCGAAATATGAATAATAGGTAAGAAATAAAGTTTACTTGACATTAAGATAGGAAAAGAGTAGAATTGTACTAACCTGATAATACAGATAGAGATAAGAGGAGAAAGTGATGAAAAAATCAGCGAGATATGTAGTAATTGCAATAATTTTGTTAGTGGCAGCATTTGTCTATTACTATATTACCATACCCGCATTTAATATACATTCTGTGGGAACCTGGTGGTTTGTAATTGGGGCAGTAATTGTGGTTGGAGTTTTCTTGTCAGTGCGCAAGATGATCCGGGAAGGAGGAGGGGTTGAATATGTAATAAAGAATAAGACTTTAGATTTCTCTTTAAACCTTTCGACGAAGATATGCTTAGGATTGTTGGCAGTTCTTCTTGTTACTCTGGGCATTGGCGCCTTGCTCTCCTCTCCAATTATAAATGCAAAGAAATATCAGCAGTTGATGAGTGTGGAGAATCGTGATTTTACAAGAGATATTTCTGAGGTCGACTATAATACGATTCCTATTTTGGATAAGGATTCTGCTGCTCTTTTGGGTAACCGAAAGATGGGTAGTATGGTAGATATGGTTTCACAGTTTGAAGTGTCTAATGATTATAGCCAGATTAATGTCAATAACAAGCCGGTGCGCGTGACGCCATTGGTCTATGCAAGCCCGATTAAATGGCTGACAAATCAGAGTAAGGGAATTCCTGCATATATTAAGATTGACATGGCGACGCAGGATACAGAATGTGTGAAATTAGAACAGGGAATTAAGTATTCTAAAGCGGAATATTTCAACCGCAATATATATAGGCATTTACGATTCCGTTATCCTACCTATATTTTTACAGATCAAATTTTCTTCGAGATAGATGAAGAGGGAACACCGTTTTGGATTTGTCCGGTGAAGAAATTTAATATTGGTTTGTTTGGTGGAGTGACGATTGGAAATGTAGTAATTTGTAATGCTGTCACTGGAGAGTGCACGGATTATAAGATTGATGAAGTGCCGCAGTGGGTAGATAAAGTCTATCAGGCAGAGTTATTGATGGAACTTTATGACTACAGCGGAACCCTAAAACATGGATATTTTAACAGCGTATTAGGTCAGAAAGATTGTTTGCAGACCACAAATGGATATAACTATATTGCATTGGATGATGATGTCTGGGTATATTCTGGCGTTACCAGTGTCAGTGGGGATCAATCTAATGTAGGGTTTGTGCTGATGAACCAGCGTACGATGGAGACACGTTTTTATAAAGTAGAAGGAGCTACGGAAGAATCAGCAATGTCATCCGCAGAAGGGCAGGTGCAGAACCTGGGTTATAAGGCAACATTTCCCTTGCTCTTGAATATTTCAGGAGAGCCCACATATTTTATGGCTTTGAAAGACGGTGCAGGGCTGGTGAAAATGTACGGTATGGTGAATATTCAGAAATATCAGTGGGTGGCAACTGGAAACAGTATTAAAGAATGTGAGAAAGCCTACAGTAAATTGTTGAAAAATAATGGAATTACCTCAGCATTAGAGGAGCAGAGTAAAAGCGTCTCTGGCAGGATTACAAATCTTATTCCGGTAAACATAGAAGGAAACACACATATTTATTTTGCTCTGGAGGGAAAAGAACAGGTCTTTGATGTGGATTTAACAAATTCAGACCTTCTGGATATTGTAAAATACCAACAGGGAGATATGATAAAAGTTCTTTACACAGACGATGAACAACCGGCGAAGGTAATAAAGCTAGAATAGAGAAAGTATGTAAAAAGCGCATTGGAAAAATTTTCAGTGCGCTTTTTTACCTTATAGGATTAGGGTGTCATGCTAAATGCGGTATTCTGTTTTATGTGATCCGGTAGAGAAGCTACTAGCTTACAGATAGGATTTCCCTTTGCTGAAAATTTTTCCTCATATTCAGTCATAATATTTCCCTGGTTCATATTTTCCTCATGGTGAAGGTCCCTGGTAAATGATTCTAACACCCATGATGCTTCCCTGATTTCTTCAAGAGAAAAATCAAAGAGCCCTATGTTGTCCGTTTTGAATTCGATAATCCCGTCGCTTTTCAGTATAGTTTGGTAAAGAGCCAGAAACTGTCGTGACGTAAGTCGGCGTTTTGCATGACGGTCTTTAGGCCAGGGGTCAGAAAAATTCAGATAAATGCGCGATACTTCATTCATGTCAAATATTTCACAAATATTTTCCGCATCCATACGGACAAAACGTATATTTTCCAAAGGTGCTTCTTCCATTTTCTGTAGTCCCCGCAGTAATACGCTGGAATATTTTTCTATACCCACATAATTTATTTGTGGGTTTTGTTTGGCAAGCGCCATAATAAATTTGCCTTTTCCCATGCCAATTTCAATGTGGATTGGCTGGTCATTGCCAAAAATATCATGCCACTTTCCTTTACAATCTTCTGTTTCTGCAATGCACCAGTGGTTTTCAGCAATTACTTCCCGGGAACCAGGAATATTTCTCAGTCTCATAAATACCTCCTGTAATTTATGTTAGTACAACTGCCTCCATTTGGAAGCAATCAATAAAATTTTCATCCGTTGGGGCTGTCGCACTAACATAAATTACAAACTATATATTAGTGCGACAGCCCCAAAGAAATAATGTCTCTTGCGACTTCACCCATATTATAACACGAAACAGACTGTATCACAAAGTGATAACATCACTTTCCATAGAATTATAAAAATGAAAAAACTCAAATCTACAGAAAGTTGATTTGTATATTTGGATATGCTATACTATAGGCGATGTAACAATTTTGTAACAGTTTAGTCATTGTTCCTACGGATGGCAAGTAATATGGCTGAATTGTTATAGATATCACATATTACATATGAGGAGAAATTGTTATGAAGAACAGAAAGAGATGGCGGATTTTATTGTTCGGTATGATTTGCCTGCTCCCGGTACATGCAGTTCCGGTCCAGGCGGAGGAATACTGGCCCGAGGGTCCGCAGATTCAAGCTGAAACGGCAATTGTAATGGAAGCATCTACTGGCACTGTGTTGTATGAGAAAAATGCACATGACCGGGGCTATCCGGCAAGTACGACAAAAGTTATGACAAGCCTGCTTGCTGTAGAGAACTCTGGATTGGATGAAGATGTGACGTTTTCTCAAGATGCGGTGTATAAAACAGAAGGATCTGGGATTTCACGCGATATCGGCGAAGTAATGACCATGCGTGAATGTCTTTATGGGTTGATGTTGGAATCAGCAAATGAATGCGGTTATGCGATAGCAGAGCATGTAGGCAAGGGTTATGATAATTTTATTGATATGATGAATAATAAGGCCAAAGAGCTAGGCTGTGCAGATACGCATTTTAATAACCCGCATGGACTGCCCGATGATAATCATTGGACCAGCGTATATGATTTGGCCTTGATTTCCAGGGAAGCGTTGAAAAATGATATTTTCCGTATGGTTGTGAACACAAAACGCTACACGATTCCCCCTACGAACAAGCATAGTGAGGAGACGTATCTCAGCAACCACCATAAAATGCTCAATAATTATAAAGGGGATGAGCAGTATCTTTATGATTATTGTATTGGAGGTAAAACAGGATATACGAGTGTGGCGGGAAGTACACTTTTAACGTTTGCCGAAAAAGACGGTATGACGCTCATTTGTGCAGTAATGAAAGAGACATCGCCGAACCATTATATTGATACCCGCACGCTGTTTGATTACTGTTTTGAAAACTTCCAGCTTTGGAATGTGGCGGAAAATGAAAAGAATTATTCAGAAGATGCGCCGGAGATAAAAATTTTTGAGAATGAAGAATCTTTTGTCGGATTAAATAAAACAGGTTGCATTGTACTTCCTACAGCTGCGGCTTTTGAGGATGCCGTGCCAAAAGTCGTGGAGACGAAAGATAGTGACAGGATAGTCGGGCGTATTGAATACACATATGCAGATCGAGGTGTCGGAGGAACAGATATAGAAATGACTGGTACGAAAGTATCGGAATTTAAGTTCAAGAAGAAAATGGATGTCGTTCCCATGCCGGAGAAAAAGCTAATTAAAATCAATATCAAATATATTATCATTGGTGTTATATCATTTATTTTACTTGTAGGAATCGGGTTTGGAATTTACCATTTGGCAGATAATTTCTATTTGATTCGCTATAAATTTGAAAGCCGCAGGCAGCAGAAGCATAAATACAAAGAGATAAAGAGCGGCAGATGGGGACGTTGGGGCAGGAAATAATGCTTCAAATGATTGAGAATAAAGATGATAATGCGCAATGTAACTATGCTGTGGCTATCTGGAAAAATGAAAGAGATACGGAACAGAAAAAGTGAAATAATAGTCCAATTTATTATAAAAGACAATTTTTTAGTTTATTATTATCTTAAAAAGACAATATATCATTGATATATTGTCTTTTTTGCTTGTATAAGACATTGGTAAAGTTAGAATAAATTGTCTGAAAATATATAATACTATTAAATTATAATTTGAAAATTAAGTATCAGAAGGAATGAACATACTAAGCATAAATTTCATGTTCGTAAAACTTTGATAGTGAAAAATTATTCTTCATAAGGGGATGTCGCATTAATATATTTACTTGTTCAAAAGGTCTTGCCGCTATCGCGGCAAAGACAGAATGCACAAAAATTACTCTGGGAAGCTAGCTTCCCAAGATAATTTTTGTGCATGTTGTTTCCATTGCTTTGCAATGGAAACCTTTTGAACGAATATATAGCTTGCAATTTATGTTAGTTCGACAGCCCCATATTTTTTCATTGCTTTGCAATGAAAACCTTTTGAACGGATGAAAACTTTATAGATTGTTTCGTGTGACAGCCTCTTCATAAGGGATAAATTGCATCAAGAGATTCCAAAGCCTAAGTTTATCTTCCGTGTAAAAGAGGATGCCATTGCAGGCTTTGAGCATTGTCACATACATTCCCTTAAACGATTCGGATTCTGCAATCAGGCGCATCAGATAGTCTGTGCAAGTTTCCGGTAATTCCAATAAAAGTGTTTCGCAGCCAGATAAGTCGGAACAAGTTGCATCGTACATTTGGAAAATTCGTTTGAGTTCCTGCTCTTGCTGAAGTTGTAGGGGGGATTTATTGATGATGAAATATCCATTCTCATCTTTGGGCAGGTTTAACATTTTGACGGCGCGTTGAACTTGTTTTGTCAGACTGTCGGAAGCCAGGTAGAGGGATTCAAAATAGGGCATAAAATCTGATGCCTGACGAAAGTGCTCATTTTTTCCGCGCTCTCCAATCTCAGCGATGAGAATTCTGCGGATTATAGATTCACAAGTTTGCCTGGATGGATTTTTTCTAAATTTATTCTGCGACATAATGCCTCCCTACTGGTATAAATACTTGTCTCTAGTAATAATCTATAGGATAGTAGAATATTTGTAAAGAGCTTTTTTAGGTGTAAAATATAAGGCGGCATAAATTGACAGATAATTTGTGAAACGGCTTTTTTTGGGCATAAAAAATCAAACGACACGGATTGACAAATAATTACTGGGGGAATACAATAAAATAACCACCTTTAATAAATAGGAGCGGAAAAAATATGGGAAAAATTCAGGAAAAGAAAGAGGCATTAGTGGAAAAACTGCGTCAGGAAATGGATTTACACGGAGGGCTTATGAAAACTTCCCAGCTTTATGAGCTTTCTATGGATTACCGGAAGATTCAGCAGTTTGTGGAAGAAGGTATTTTAGAGAGGGTCAAAAACGGTTATTACAGTATAGGATTTACTGGAATTTCCGAAGAGAGCATGGTCAGTAGATTATTCCCGGATGGAGTTCTCTGTCTGGAAACGGCTTTATTTTACCATGGTTATTTGGAGACAAGGCCTGCCTGCTGGCAAATTGCGGTAGATAAGAATACCTCAAAATCAAGGTTTAAAATGAATTATCCTCCCGTCCAGCCTTACTATATTGAGCCGGATATTTTGCTGGTAGGGGCTTCGGAATTTCCCCTTGGCGATGGAAAAATGTTTATTTATGATAAAGAACGGCTTATTTGTGATTGTCTGAAATTTGAAGAAAAGTTAGAGCGAGAGGTTTTACAGAAATCTCTGCGCTGTTATATTGAAGAGCCGGATAAGGATGTCCAGAAACTTTTGGAATATGCAAGATTTCGGAAGGTTACGCAGAAAGTCCAGAATCGAATAGGAGTGTGGTTATAAAATGGAAATAGATAAAAACGAAGAGAAGCCTTTGACAATTTACCAAACTGTAATTTCAGGTGTTGAGCAAATTTTGAGAAAAGTAGAAGAGGTTTCCTGGAATAAAAAGTTGTTATTAAAAAATGATTCTTTTCTGGAGAGTGAAAAGTATCAGAAGGTACTTTTAGATAAAGTCGTCTTTTTTACACCTGGGGAGGAAATCGAAGATACAGCAGAAAATTTAATAGCATTGTTTCAAATCAAAGAACAAGAAGCAGCGGGACATACGAAAGTGGAAACGAGTGCAGATGCTCAGCAGATAGAGAAAGCGTCTGAAAATGCAAAAGAAGAGATGAAGAAAGCGTCAAAGAGCGTAGAAGATGAGATAAAGAAAGCAGTAGTAAGCACAGAAGAAGATGAAATAAAGACGACGGAAAGCGCAGAAGAAGATGGTAAAAAGAAAGGGGCGGAGGGCGCAGAAGAAGAAGCAAAGAAAATATTAGAGAGTGCAGAAGAAGAGACAAAGAAAATATTAGAGAGCACAGAAGAGGAAGCAAAGAAAATATTAGAGAGCGCAGATGCTGGATGTGGGCGGAAGCATGATTGCAAAGATTTACAAGAGGCGAATAGAGAAGAAGGAACAGAAGAAAAAGGAGTAAAGGAATCAGAAGGAACAAAAGAAATGCAAATTTTGTATTGCAGGAAGAGCCGTATAGGGAGCCCTGTGAAAATTTTTCTGCAAATCCATAAGGAACCATACCGTATTCCTTTTGAGCTGCACCTGATCCCATTTCCTGGTCATGAGGTTTTTCCACAGAAAAAAAGTGGGACAATGATAGGGACGCAGGAAAATTTTACTTATCAAATGTTTCCACCTGAGGAGTACTTATCGCTGGCATTTTATGAAATTATCAAGGATTTAGAATTAATTAAGGATATGTCGTGGTATAAAGAAGTATATGAGGTGCTCTGTAAAGAGCCTGTGGATGGAAGGAAAGTCTGGGAAAATATGAATCGTTTAACCAGGGAATATCCTATTCCGTCTTTTGAAAAACGTCTCGATACGTTTAGCAGTTACAAAGATTATGGCTATATGAAAAGACGCTGGAAGAGCCAGAGCAAACGAATGATGGAACCATACCCACAGTGGAAGGAAGTCATAGAATTATTGACAGCGTTTTTCGCGCCTATATTTGAAGGGGTACTGAAGGATGAAGTGTTTCTGGGCGATTGGATGCCGGAACTGGGAAGATATCTGGATTAAAATATAAAATAACGGAATTGTACAAATATTAAGGGGAGGACTAACGTTTTGCCGGAAATTCTGTTGAAGAGGATTGATGACCTTGTCTGGGGAATTCCGCTGATTGCGTTAATTTTATTGGTAGGCGTTTTTATGACAATCCGCCTGCGGGGGCTTCAGGTACGGCATCTTCCTCTTGCTCTAAGAAATCTCATTACGAATGAGGAAGCGCAGCAAAATGGAGAAGTGACGCCGTTTGCTTCTCTATGCACGGCGTTATCGGCAACGATTGGTACGGGTAATATTGTGGGAGTTGCCACAGCCTTAGTGGCGGGCGGTCCAGGCGCCTTATTCTGGATGGTGGCGGCAGCAGTTGTGGGAACAGCGACCAAATATTCGGAATGTCTTCTAGCAGTCAAATACCGTGTTATGGCAAAAGATGGGCATATTGTCGGAGGGCCATTTTGCTATATAGAGCATGGAATGGGCAGAAACTGGAAATGGCTTGGAAAATGCTTTGCATTTTCTGGTTTGTGTGCAGGGTTGTTGGGAATTGGCACCTTTACACAGATTAATGGTATTACCGGGGCAGTGAATCAATTTTTTGATCCACAGAATCAATACGGCGTAAATTTATTTGGTAGAGAGTATTCCTGGAGCGTTATTATCTCCGGCCTTGTGCTGACTGTCTGTGTGGCGCTTGTATTGATTGGCGGATTACAGCGCATTTCCGGGGTAGCGCAGGTGCTTGTGCCGTTTATGGCGGCAACGTATGTTACAGCTACGGCTCTAATTCTTGTCTTTCATTACAGTGAAATTCCGGCAGCTTTGGCGGTGATCATTCGCAGTGCATTTGGCTTAGACGCCGCGGCCGGCGGTGCGCTGGGGGCTATGATGACAGCCGTGCAAAAAGGAGTTGCCAGGGGCGTTTTTTCTAACGAAGCAGGCCTGGGCAGCGCACCGATTGCCGCCGCAGCCGTGCGGACAAATGAACCGGCGGCGCAAGGATTGGTATCCATGCTGGGTACAGTAATTGACACAGTAATTATCTGTACGATGACAGGGCTTGCGATTGTGATAACAGGGACATGGAATATTGGGCTTGACGGCGTTGCGGTGACAACCAGGGCGTTTCAGGCGGGGCTTCCCTTTGAGCCGGAGGTATCGTCTTTTCTTCTTATGGTATGTCTTGTGTGTTTTGCCTTTACCACGATCTTAGGATGGAATTATTACAGTGAAAAGTGTCTGGAATATCTCACTGGAGGAAGGCAGCATATCATAAAAGCATACCGCCGGTTGTACATAGTCTGTGTGTTTATCGGGCCGTTTATGACAGTTTCTGCTGTCTGGACAATTGCTGATATTTTTAATGGATTGATGGCGGTTCCGAACCTGATTGCAATTGTATCATTGAGCAGTGTTATAGTTGCAGAGACAAAACAGTATCTTGCGAAACAGAACTTATAAGATTAGCTTACGTGGCTAAAATAACGCTGGCAATTGTTCCAATCAAGGTTGTGAAAAGAGCTCCAGCAAGCGTGTAGCGCGTTTTTTGCACTTTGGCAGTCATGAAATAAATACTCATGGTGTAAAAAATAGTTTCCGTACAGCTCATCATAATAGAGGTTATAGTACCATAGAGGGAATCAGGCCCATATTGCTTGAAAATATCCAGAACCAGGCCGGTGGCGGCTGAGGAGGAGAACATTTTCACAATGGAAACCGGTACTAGTTCTGCCGGAAAATGCAGCGGTTCCGTTATTACGCCAAGCATAGAGGACAGGAGGTCTAAAAATCCTGAGGCGCGCAGAATTCCTACGCCTACCATCAATCCAATCAAGGTGGGCATAATACCGATAACAGTGTGAAAGCCGTCCGTAGCGCCTTTGATAAAATCATCATAAATAGAGTGGTGGTTGATAAGCCCGTAGCCGACAATGGAAAAAATTAATATTGGAATCATGGCATCAGATAAAAAAAGGAGGATATTCATAGGCGTCCTCCTTTTTTATCGGATATGTAAGATTGTTTTTCCGGCAGGCATGCCATCACTTTGGCAAATACAATGCCAGCGAGAGTGGAGAAGAAGGTAGCAATCATGGCTGGTCCCAAGATGGAAGCAGGGTTTGTCGAGCCATATTGACTGCGGTAGGCAATCATATTTACCGGAATAAGTTGGAAGGAGGATACATTGAGAATCAGGAAGGTACACATTTCCTTGCTCGCCACTTTGCTGTGGTTATTTAACTCTCCCATAGATTCCATGGCTTTTAAGCCGGCAGGTGTTGCCGCCCATCCCAGGCCGAAGACATTGGCAATGATATTTGTGGAAATGTATTCATTTGCCTTGTGTTCTTGAGGGATGTTGGGGAACATAAAACGTAAAAGTGGGTTGAGCATCCGTGCAGCTGCGCGGATAATCCCACAGTTTTCAGCGATACGCATCAACCCTACCCAGAGGGACATCACCCCCATCATGGTGATACAGAGAGTGATGGCCTCTTTGGAGGAATCCAGGGCTGCGTTTGTGACAGCGGGAAGATTGCCGGTAAAGGCGGCGTAGAGAATACCAATGACAATCATAAAACCCCATAAGTAATTAAGCATAAAATCACTTCCATTATATACAGTTGTTTCATTTTATGCAGAGAAGAGGTTTAAAATTCCCTGTGGCAGCTGGTTGGCTTGTGCTAAAATGGCTTCGCTTGCCTGTTGTAAAATGTTAGAGTTTGCAAATTGTACCATTTCTTTTGCCATATCAGCATCCCGGATGCGGGATTCTGACTGCTGTGTGTTTTCTGATATGTTCCGGTTATTGTTGGCAGCATATTCCAGGCGGTTCTGGGTGGCGCCGAAATCGCTG
>CAJUTD010000098.1 GCA_910589635.1 uncultured Lachnospiraceae bacterium
ATGGAAACCTTTTGAACGGATGAAAACTTTATTGATTGCTTCGTGCGACAGCCCCCTTTTGGCAAAGAGTTATTATCTGTGAACAGTAACAAATCAATGACAACAAGGAGGATTGTTATGAGATACAAGGTTCTGGTGACAGGGAAGAATGAGTCTGCAATTACGGCTTTTTTTGAGCATACTTCCGATAATTTTATGGTTCTAAGTACTTCGACGCGTTATGAAGATATTGTGGGCCATATAGATTATTTTGTGCCGCACGTTTTTGTATACTGCCTCCACAATGAGACGCGGGATAATATTGTGCAGATGTTGAGCGTTAATTCCAGGCTGATGCGTTCCGGTATACCATGCGTGATCCTCGGCGCCAAGGACGATTGTGACGAATTTGAACGGATTGCAGTAGGCGTGGCGAGCCTGGTTTTACATAGGCCGCTCTCTGCGACCGCTATTCAGGAGAAAGTTCTCAAATTTATGGAGGAGCGGCGTGCCAAAGGCAAGGTCAGTGAAGATGATGTGATGCCTGGGGAACTTGATCCGCCGTTTGCGCAAGAAGCCGATGCGGACGAGACGGTAGTGGAAGAAGTGGAGATTGAGCCGCGCAAGAAGCATATTCTTGTGGTGGATGACAATGTGATGATGTTGAAACTCATCAAGGAACACCTGCACGACAAATATGATGTGGCAACTGCCGTCAGCGGTAAGGTTGCTATGAAATTTTTAGAGAGAAGAACAACGGACTTAATTTTGCTCGATTATATTATGCCGCAGGAAAATGGTATTACGATATTAGAAAAGCTACGTGCAAAGGAGGAGACGAAAGACATACCGGTGATTTTCCTGACCGGGGTGACAGAGCGCAAGAAGATAAAGGAGGCGCTCTGCTTAAAGCCTCAGGGTTATCTGCTTAAGCCGGTCGACCATGATAAGCTGATGGAGGAAATTGCGAAGTTTATCGGATAAAGCAAAGGGGGATGCGGCTTATGAAGATAGATTATGGAGAAATGAAACTGACAGACCTCATAGACAGAGAGATTTTGCAGAAGGTACAGGACGGCTTTGCCAATATGACGGGCATGGCGGCGTTGACGACGGAAACGGACGGTACGGCTGTGACGGAGGGCAGCAATTTCTCTGATTTCTGTATGCGGTACACGAGAGGGTCTGAAATTGGCTGTGAGCGTTGCAAACAGTGTGACAGCCAGGGCGCGAGCCTGGCATTGGAGCGAGGAGAATCCGTAGTCTACTTCTGTCATGCCGGCCTTATGGATTTTGCTGCGCCGATTATGGCCGAGGATAAGATGGTGGGCTGTTTTATTGGCGGTCAGGTACTTACGGAATCTCCTGACCCGGAGCAGGTGTTAACGATTGCGCAAGAAATTGGCGTGGACGGGCAGGAATATCTAAGGGCGGTGGAAAAGGTCAATATTTTGGAGCAGAAGACGATTGACAGCGCCGCAAAATTCCTCTACATGATTGCCGATGTTCTCTCAGAGATGGCCTATAACAAATATCTTGTTTATCGGGCCAATCAGGAACTTGAACGGTCGTCGCACATGAAATCGGATTTTCTTGCCAATATGAGCCATGAGATCAGAACGCCTATGAATGCAGTTATCGGCATGGCGGAAATGGCGCTCAGGGAGGAGCTGCCGCCGGCGGCAAAGAATTATATTAATCAGATTAAAGACGCTGGCAAATCCCTACTCACAATCATCAACGATATATTAGATTTTTCTAAAATTGAGTCCGGCAAAATGGATATCAATGAGGTGGAATATGAATTGATGTCCATGGTCTATGACGTCGCCAATATTGTGATGGCGAGACTGAAAGAAAAAGATGTAGAATTGATTGTCGATATTGTGCCAGATCTGCCGAACAAGCTGTGGGGAGATAATCTGAGGATAAAACAGATTCTTTTGAATCTCACGAATAACGCAGTGAAGTTTACCTCACAGGGAAGAATTATTTTAAAAATGGATTATTTTAAAACGGCTTCCGATCAGGTGGTGTTGGATATTTCCGTTGAAGATACCGGGATCGGGGTCAAAAAGGAAGATTTGGGCAAATTGTTCCAATCCTTCCAGCAGGTGGATAGCAAGAGAAATCGCAATATAGAAGGTACAGGGCTGGGGCTCGCCATCTGTAAGAGCTTATTGACGTTGATGAACGGCAATATCTGGGTGGAGAGTGAATATGGGAAGGGAAGCAGATTTTCCTTTGTGCTCCCGCAGCAGATTGTTGACGAATCCCCAGGCATTGTGATTAAAGAGCCGGAAACTGCATTGCTGGCGGGATTGATCTCTAACCCATATGTCTGGGAGCGGTTCTGCTCCGATGCAGAACGTCTTGGCGTGGAATGCATCAGGCTTCTTTCAGTGAAAGAATTTGACCAGTTGCCAAGTGATAAGAGGAACTTCCTGTTTATAGAGTACCCGATGTTTACAGAGTTGGTGGAAGGGTATGTCAGGAGCCATCCCAGGATTACTGCTGTTTTGCTGGTCGGCTTTTATGACCATGTGGAATTGAATATCCCCAATCTTCTGGTGGTGAAAAAACCGCTGTTTGCATTAAATATCGCCTTAATTCTCAATGGGGAGCGTCTGCATTTTGAGAATGACGAGGAGGAGAAGGAATTTGATTTCATTGCTCCGGACGCCCATATTCTGATTGTCGATGATAATCCCGTTAATCTGACGGTGGCAGAAGGGCTGTTGGAGCCCTTGAAAATGCAGATAGATACTGTTACCAGCGGCCCGGCTGCTATCAATAAAATTGCCAGTTTCCACTATGACATGATTTTTATGGACCATATGATGCCGGAGATAGACGGGGTGGAGACGACGCATATTATCCGGCGATTTCATTCAGAGTATAACGACGTGCCAATCATTGCTTTCACGGCCAATGCCGTGGAGGGGACGAAGGAGATGTTCTGTCGGGAGGGGATGAATGATTTCATTGCCAAACCAATTGAAATCCGCATTATGGTGGATAAGGTAAGGCAGTGGCTTCCGGTGGAGAAGATTAAGAAAGTGTCGCTGATTTGCGACGCCCATGATAATAAGCCGCAAATTTCAGAGCCGATTGTGGTGGGCGATTTAGATATTGATTTGGCGATGGGCTTGTTAGTCAATGAAGAGTTATTCTGGAAAACCTTGAAAGTATATTACCGCAGTATTCAGAAGAAAGCGGAGACTATCAAAGCAATGGAAGAGCAGGAGGATTGGACGGGATACACGATTGAAGTCCATGCGCTTAAGAGCGCGTCCAAACAGATCGGCGCTGTGTCTCTGTCTGAGAAAGCGGCAGCTTTGGAGAAGGCAGGAAATGCCAGGGATGTGGCGGCGATACATAGGGATACGGATGAAATGTTAGAGCAGTATCTGAGTTATCTGCCTGTGTTGGAGCCATTTTGCGCGGAGGAAGAGGAGGATGAGGCCGGCAAGGAAGATATTTCTAACGGTACACTCAAAGAGTATTTTGCTAGGATGAGGGCTGCGGTGGAGGATTTGGATATAGATCATATGGAGGAGGTTATTCATGATATGAACCATTTCCGTTATCGGGCGGGACAAGATGAATTTTTTGAGCAGCTCAAAGAAGCAGTGGAGGATGTGGACGTTGACCAGTGTGAGGAGACGCTGCGGAAGTGGGAAGAAAGTTTGAGGTAAACAATGTTTATGCCCAAAAAGCAACGATAACAATTACAGTCAAATAATTTTCGTGTTAGGACAGATAAATATATGTTTTTTGTGCATATATCTTCCCGGTGCATGATATATTTTAACAGTTCAGCGGTTGCCTGTGTAATTTCCATTACGCGAAACAGGCAATCGGCTGGACTGTTGAAGATTAATGGGAGCTTTTATAACTAGAGTGTTGGATAATATGCCATGGGGGAGGAAACAAAACACGATGGAAAGTGAAAAATTTGAGAATCTTTTAAATCTTGCCTTAGACGCCACGGAGCGCGAGCGGGAAAAATCTTTAAATCTCGGTGTAGGCTATGATCCGGAGGAGAAACGCTGGGAGTTGATCGTCAAATACTCGGGCGATATCATGCGGCTTTCCCGGGAGAATCCACAAATCCGTGTGGATGAACTGAGCAATGAGTATGCCATTTTAAACGTACCGGAATCTGCTATAGATGAGGTGGCAGATGCAGTGGAAGTAGAATATGTGGAAAAGCCCAAACGGCTGTATTTTGCGGTGCGGGAGGGCAAGCAGGCGTCCTGTATCACGCCGCTTCAGAGTGCAAGGTATAATCTGACAGGACAAGGGGTGATTGTAGCAATTCTGGATTCTGGGATTGATTACAGTCACCCCGATTTTCGTAATGCGGATGGCAGCACGCGGATTCTTGCTTTATATGATGAGACGCTGGATCGGGAATTTACAGCGGAACAAATCAATGAGGCCATAAATGCGCCAAACGAGCAAGAACGTTTCCGGCTTGTGCCCAGTCGTGATACTTCAGGCCATGGCACGCATGTGGCCGGCATCGCGGCGGGAAACGGCAGGGCGTCCGATGGCGTAAATCGAGGCGTCGCCTATGAAAGTCCTCTGCTTGTAGTGAAGCTGGGCACAGCACAGCCAGATGGGTTCCCGCGCACGACTCAGCTTATGCGCGCTTTGGATTACGTTGTCGAAAAAGCCTTGCAGCTAAAAATGCCTATGGCAGTCAATATGAGTTTTGGCAACAATTACGGTTCACACAGCGGGACGGCGTTGCTTGAGAGTTATATCAATGATATGTCAAATTATTGGAAAACTGTGATCTCTGTGGGAACCGGGAACGAAGGAGCCGCGAGGGGACATACTTCGGGAATCCTTACACAAGGGCAGGAGCGGGAAATTGAGCTGGGCGTCGGCGCCTATGAGGCGGCTTTGAGCCTGCAAATATGGAAATCTTATGTGGATGATTATGATATTTTACTGGAACATCCTTCCGGCAGACGAATCGGACCGATACAGCAGATTCAAGGGCCGCAGCGGTTTGTGATGGGGCAGACGGAAATCCTGCTCTATTATGGAGAACCGAGCCCGTATAACCTCTATCAGGAAATTTATATTGATTTCCTGCCGGCCGCTTCTTACATTGATTCCGGGGTTTGGCGCGTGATATTGACGCCGGAACGGATCGTGCGGGGAAATTATGATATGTGGCTTCCAGGACAGACAGTGCTCAATCAGGGAACCGGATTTTTGTATCCGACGGAAGAAACGACCTTGACAATTCCCTCTACGGCAGAAAAAGTAGTGTCGGTTGCAGCTTATGACGCCAGGTACGACCGACTTGCGGAATTTTCCGGGCGCGGTTACACGAGGCAGACAAATCAGGTAAAACCGGATTTGGCAGCCCCGGGCGTAGCCGTCAATTCAGCGGCTCCCGGCGGTGGTTATGCGGTGCGCAGCGGGACTTCCATGGCGACGCCGTTTGTTACCGGAAGTGCGGCGCTTTTGATGCAGTGGGGGGAGCGTGTTATGATATTGCCAAGTTAGCAGGAATGCGATAAATAAAAGGGATTTCCGCAGAGTGTTCTTTTCGGAACTGCCCTTTATTTTTTGGTTGGCAAAACTTAGGAGCCAATCTGCATCTTGGGAAAAGAATCTGTGAAAATGGGAAACAATATCTTGCCTGGAATTATTTCAGATGATAAAATTTAAAAATGTGGAGGTGTTGCAATGGAGATTAGAGTGCTTCGGTATTTCCTTGCGGTGGTGCGGGAAGGGGGAAGTAACCGTGCCGCAGAGATTTTACATATTACGCAGCCAACTTTGAGCCGTCAGTTGTCACAGTTGGAAGAAGAAGTCGGCGTGAAACTATTTCATAGAGGGGCAAGGAAAATTACGCTTACCAATGAGGGGATATTGCTCCGCCGCCGTGCGGAGGAAATTCTATCGCTGGTTGACAAGACAGAAAAAGAATTGATTGAGCAGGAAGATTGTGTGGATGGAAAGATTGTGGTTGGCTGTGGTGAGCTGGCCGCTGTGCAGCTGCTCCCTGATCTGTTCAAGACGTTCAGCAAGAAATATCCGCTTGTCAGTTATGATATTTATACAGCAAATGCCGATCTGGTAAAAGAGCAGATGGAAAGAGGGCTAGTCGATATTGGCATTCTGTTAGAGCCAATCGACATTGGAAAATTTGATTTTATCCGGTTAAATAGAAAAGAACGGTGGGTAGTCCTGATGCAGCCTGATGACCCTCTGGCAGAAAAAGAAGCGGTTGCTGCAAGTGATTTTGAAGGACAGCCAATCATTTTACCCCGCCGGATGAATGTGCAGAATGAACTGGCAAATTGGTTTGGGGATTCTTTTGAACATCTTCGAGTTTTATTTACAAGCAATTTAAGTACAAACAGCGCGATCATGGTACGGAAAGGATTAGGGTATTCCTTTGTTATTGAAGGTGCCGTGCCGTTTTGGGATAGAAATGAAATTGTTTACCGCCCGTTGTACCCGGAACTGTCTGCCAATAGTGTGATCGCATGGGAAAAGCAGCAGCCGTTCAGTTTGGCTGTGACGAAATTTATAGAACATATAAAATTGACATATGCTTTTAAGGCATAAAAAACTATATAAAACAAGTATTTGATATAGAATAGTGAAGTCGTTACAATATGAGTGTAAAAGGAAAGGCATTAATTGCCCGGACTTAGCACTCATATTTTTACTCTATAGGAAAGAACTTGTCACGCTAAAGCGTGAAAGTTTCTTCCTATAGAATAAAAAACAATATGCGCACTCGCACAAATGGAAAAGCTAAAGTTTTATGTAAGCAAAGGGCTTTTGTCCAGGACAACAGCAAAGGATGGCGGTTCTGATTATAAAGAGGAAAATGAAGAAATCCAACGGAAACAGCAGATTTTAGACAGGATTGATTATTGTATATATGAATTAAAAACGGAGGAATGAATATGAGAAAAAAGTTTACATTTTTATGGGCATTGTTTTTTGTGCTGGCGTTATCTGTTTTAGGGGCAGGACGGCCAGTAGAGGCTGCAAGCAAAAAAGCAGTAAGAGCCGTTGCCATCCGTATAGACAATAAGAAAGCTACAAAAAAGACATACACACTTGAGGTTGGGAAAAGCAAAATATTCAAAGTTACTGTTTCGCCCAAAAAGGCAGCGAAATCCATTCGTTATAAATCAAGCAGTCTCAAAATTGTGTCATTAAGCAAAAAGGGAAAAATAACGGCGAAGAAAAAAGGGACTGCAAAAATCCAGATTACAGTTACTGGAAAAAATAAGAAAAAGAAATCCACCTGGGTAAAAGTAAAAGTGGTCAACCCAAGGATAAAATCAGTATCTGTCTGCATTGATAATAAGAATGTCGCAGGGAGAGCTTATTCTTTGGAAAGGGGAGGATGGAAAGACCTCAAGGTAAATGCAGCGCCAGCAAAAGCCGTAAAGAGCATTCGGTATGCATCAAGCAATACGAGGGTGGCTAACGTAGATCGTAAAGGGACAGTGATTGCAAGAAACACGGGAACGGCACGGATAACGGTTACGGCTGTGAATAAAGATAACAAGAAAAAATCTGTATGGGTAGATATAAAGGTGACAGATGGCAGTCCGGCTCCCACACCAACACCAGA
The DNA here is from genome assembly GCA_910589635.1 of uncultured Lachnospiraceae bacterium. Taxonomy (GTDB): domain Bacteria; phylum Bacillota; class Clostridia; order Lachnospirales; family Lachnospiraceae; genus Petralouisia. Next base: position 7,607 of record CAJUTD010000098.1, read on the forward strand.
CCCAAATCCAGACCCAGAGCCAACACCGGAGCCGGGAACATCAAATATTTTAATAGCGTATTTTTCACTTGCGGAGAATACGGAGAATTCTACGAATGTTGATGCGACTACTTCTGCCAGCATTGTTGTGGACAATACGGGAAAATACGGCACAACAGAATATATTGCCCATATGATTCAGAAAAAAGTTGGCGGAGATTTGCATTCCATTCAGACAAGACAAAGCTATCCAGACGATTTTGATGCGGTAGTGGATCAGAACCATCAGGAAATGCAGGACGGCGTATTGCCGGAACTTGTGCAAAGCAATTTGGATATTTCCAGGTATGATACCGTTTTTATCGGCTATCCGGTATGGGCAACAAATGCTCCGCAGGCAGTCCTGTCATTTTTGAATCAATACGACATGTCAGGGAAAAAGGTAATCCCGTTCTGTACACATGATGGCTATGGAGCAGGCAGCAGTTACCAGACGATAAGCAATGCCTGTCCGCAAGCAGAGGTGCTTTCCGGGATTGCGATTGAGGCAAAGGATGTGTCTAAAGCCGAAAGTATGGTGAACAACTGGCTTGCAGAGATTGGAATTACGGGACAAGACGAAAAGGATGATACCGATAAAAACAGAGTATTAGTCGCTTATTTTTCAGCCACGAACACAACGGAAAAGCTGGCAGGGTATCTTTCGGATGGTCTGGGAGCGGATTTATATGAGATTGTACCTACCGTTCCTTATACGTCTGCGGATTTGAATTATGGCGATTTAAACAGCCGTACCAGCATCGAAATGAATGATCCAAATGCACGACCGGAAATTTCCGGGTCAGTGGCAAACATAGAACAATATGACATTGTTTTTATTGGTTATGCTGGTGGTATAATAGGACTAAATTAAGAGAAGCCCAGTAAACATAAGGGTTTGCACTGATTTAGTCCTATTTTTTAAGCCCATTTTAGGTCAAGATTAGGACAGCGCTGCTCAAAATCGAAAACCTACATTACGAAAGTCAGATAATGGTCGATTACTGATACGGTCATTCTATGGCTTTAATGAAATGCGAGGTGAAACAAAATAACAATGATTTAGGTAGGACTAAATTAGCTCTTAAAACGGATATTCCGTTTGCGTACTGCTAATCTGGTCCTACTTTTTGTTTGGGAGAATGGAGGATTTACAGATGGGCTTTACAAAGAGAGAGCTAGTTGAGTTCTTAGACGGACTGGTGGAGTTAGCCAGTGAGGAAAACAGGGCAAGAGCTGTTTTGGTAAAAGAAAGGTTTTTAAGTGACTTTGAAAAGAGTTACGGATTTGAAAAGGAGGTAATCACAGAAGTTTCAAAGCTGCCGCCGCACTATATAGCAGCAATGCCGGATTCTGTACAGGAAGAAATCAGGCAGAAAGTAATAGCGGCATTGACAGAACATGGCGAATGTACTCCTGAAAATGTTGACCGTGCCATGAGTTCCAAAATCTATGACTTAGAAGATCTGATTGACATTCGTGAGTATGTCGAACGGATGGAGGCGGAACAGAGAAAGAAGGCGGAGCAGAAAAGGAGGGGCGGCAGATGATAGTGGCAGGATTTATAGCAGCGTTTATGTTTGTACTTGCACTTTCAAAGTCAGCAGGGATGGCAGACAGAAAAATGGAGGAACTGCACAGGCTTTCCGCCGAGGGAAAGGCTGGTGGCGTGGATGGGAATTAACGTAAGGGTACAGAACGCTCCAAAACCGGACGGAATTATAGCAGCACAGGTAAAACTTGAAAATGATTTAAGAAGCTGTATGCAGTGCCGATTCTTTTACGGAAATAACAGCCAGTGTCTAGCAAGGAAGTGTGTTAAGGAGGAAAGCAAGCCTGAAATTGCGGAACAGGACAGGGAAGATATGTGTTTTGGATGCCCGTATAAACAATCAGACAAGTATTGCTTTCCCTGTATGAAAAAAATTTTAAGGGGTGGTAAAAGCAAATGAATGAGTATGAGAAAGACATTCTGAAACTGTTAGAGGCACATGCAAAAATCAGTAAGAGTGACGTGATCAGAAATATCAATAAAGCTGTCAGGAGCAGCGGAATATACCGGAAAGGCAAAAACGTATGGATAAGTAATGTTACAGGTTATCCGATTGGCACAGTTTACGGATGGTTAAATCATGCAGAGTGCAGGGCACTCAATAAAATACCGTTGAGCGCTATGTGCAGGATAGCAATCGCTTTAAAAATATCTGTATGGAATCTGTTAGAGACAGAGGAAAAGGAGCAGGATGCGGACGAACCCAGGATTGACAGGAGAAGCAGGCTGTACTGGCATATCCGCAGGAAAGAGGCAGAGGACATATGGAACCGCAGTGATGCGCATGAAAACGGAACATGGGGCGAACAGCCCAAAGCGGTTCAGAGGGAATTTCTTGACAGACTGTATCTTGAGCGGTTAGAAGCTGATAAAGGTGGTAAAACAACATGAATAAATTATGGAGGAAGAACAGGATGGAAAAACATATTGAAGTAATCGGGATCGATCATGGCTGGTCGAATATGAAAACAGCTACACACATTTTTACGACAGGAGTAAAGGAGATCACGACGGAACCCGCATTTTATGATGATGTGGTGGAACTGGACGGAAGATATTACAAGGTAGGCGGGAAACGTCTTGAGGTCAGGGACACGAAAGTTGAGAATGACAACTTCTATCTGCTTA
>CAJUTD010000099.1:0-1926 GCA_910589635.1 uncultured Lachnospiraceae bacterium
AAGTTCCTGCAGCTCATCAAGCCTGTCGTTGTCCGCCAGTATAAATTCGCAATGTTCTACCGCAAAGTCCATAGAAAATAGCCTTGTCAAGTCATTTCTTATTCCTGTAAAAATACCGCCTCTGATGTTTACATCATCGGATTCTATCACTCCTATGACCTTATACGTTTTATATCCGTTAGAAACAGCTTCCTTCCCACCCTGTTCTTTCAGCGCAGTATATAAAGTATCTGCCAGTATGCCAATCTCGTCTCCCGCAGAAATGTTAAGTTTTTCTGCAACCTCCCTCCCGGCCAGACACACCTGGGCAGTTCCTTCAAAAGCGGAAAGTTCATACCCTTCGGCGTAGTCCACCACACACTCATCCCCCATACTTCTGACAAAATCACTTGTAACCGTCATAGGTATATTATCTTCCTCTCCCTCAACACGTACACCAAAATTGTCGTAACAGTAAAAATCTTTTACAAGAGAGGATGTTGACAGTTCTTTTGCAAAGCTAAATATAAAATCGGATGCCGTGCATTTTACGCCAAGTTCATAAAAAGCATCTTGGTATGTAATCCTCGCCAGGACAAACGCCCCAATACCCGCAGCAAGCACAACAGCAAGAACCAGCGACACAACTGTTTTCCCAGTGCGTGCCGCATGACGGCGAATGTAAGCAGTAACATGCCGTACAGAACCATAATTTCTCTTTAACGTCCCTTTTCCGGCAGCATAAATCTTTTCCATATCAAGCTCTGTTGGCACAAAGGAAACTGACGAGGGCTCCAGGGGAGCCTTCCAAGCTTCTGCCCCTCTTCTGTATTTTGCACCCTCCTGTAATAATTCCAGCGGCGGTGTATGTTTCATATTCCGTAAGAAGAAGTAAGCCACTAATGATACAAATAACAATTCTAAGCTAAGGCACAGAATCACTATGCTGATGGGAAGCTCCGCATTGGGGACATATCCTGCCGGAGCACTATCAGCCATGCCAAGAAGCGCCTTTTTTGCCGTCCTCTGTGCATAATACAACCCTGTTATGCCACCGATAGGCACCGACAATATAGACACTGTCACAAAAGGCAGTAAAATGGAATTTCCTGCAGCCTTTCCCGGAACGCCAAGCATACGCATAATGGCAAATGATTTCTTATTCCGTCCAATATATAAATACACAGCAAGGAACAATGCCAGCGCCGCGCCTGCAACATATAGTACGGTTGTCAAAAGTGACGCTAGCGCGCCCATTCCAAGGCTGTCCTTCACGTCCAGCCAGCCTCTGTCCGAATATTCCAAGGTCAAGTCCAATGCTTCTGCAAACTGTTCAGCCGCCTTGTGAAATGCTTCTATGTCATGAGAATCCTCCACAAAGACACTGAACTCCTCCGGCTTCATTTCATAATTATCCGGAACCTCCACCGGAAGAATAGCGGACGGCACATAAATGGTGTCCAATTCACCGGTAAAATCAGAATATGCGCCGACAATAAGAAGTTCTGTCGCCTCTCCAAATCCAGGTAAATCCTTCCCTTCTATAACCTCCGTTCCTCTATGGCAAATCTTATCTCCCAGCTGTAAGCTTATGCTGTCGCCGACAGACAAATTATATTTATTCAAAAATTCTTTGCTGACCACACAGGCATCCGTATCTTCCACTGTCAGGGAACGTCCCTTCACGATCGATACCCTTTGGTCATTAAACTTGGGTATGGCACGCATATCCGAAGTGTACAAGACATCATAAACGCGCATATTATAATCAATTGCCTCTTTCCACCCTTTCTGGCGTGCAAACGATTCCATCTCTAAATAATTGCCTGGCAGGTTATCTATGACGCACAAAGCATCTGTACCCTTCTCATATCTAAAATAGATACCCGACTCCGCCCCGCCCTCCGCGTTAGTTCCTGCATATACAAGACATCGGCTTCCTTTTTT
>CAJUTD010000099.1:1936-10063 GCA_910589635.1 uncultured Lachnospiraceae bacterium
GTCATAAAATGCACGGGTACAGGAAGACTTCGCATAAGGCACATCACCAAGGGGCACATCCTCCATTGTGACAGACGCCCCGGCAGCAAGCCATTCTTCACCGGAGATCACCTTGACATCGTCAAATTTTAATCGGACGTGGTCTTCCAAGACAGATACATCCTTATCATCAATATATCCGTTATAGGTTCCCTCAAACAAAAAGTAGCTGCATCCCATCAGGCGTTTATAATCCCCAACCAGTCCGGCTGTCATATACCTCGTGTCCGCCAATGTCACGCCGGGCAACGATGAGAATTCTTCCAGTTCCCCTTTCGACGGCCATGGCTTATCTTCCATTTCGTAGTCAATTCCATAACCAGTCATCGCCCATCCGTCTGCTGATTGGACAGCTTTTGTCTCAATCCAGACATCTGGTACCTCATTATCCAGGGATGCAACGGCATGGTATAAACTCTTGGCATTCTCTGTCTCCCGCGTAGTGACCGCGTAATCCGTAACTCGGGAGAACAAGGCAAACGAAGCCGCCGCAATCAACAAGAATGTCAACAGCGTTTTCAAAGGGGAACGCAATAACGATTTCAGGGCAAGGGATTTTCTCATGAATCATTCTCACTCCTTTACCTGTAAAAGTTCCAATAACTTGTGTCTAGTTACCTGTATAGACGCCGCGACTGCCCCGCAGACGCATCCCAGCAGATACAGCCCAAAGCAGACAGCAAACGTCTCTATCCCTCTCGCGAACCGTCCCGAGTCATACAAGGCAAGCCCGCCTGCCACAAGGATGATTCCAGCAATACAGAGGACAATCTGCTCAATCGCCAGCATACACCTGGCCCGTTTCTTCGTCACGCCAAGGATGCGCAGGAATGCGGCTTCCTGTGCCGACTGCAAAATCACAAGCAGCGGGCCGAACAGCCCGATAAGCACGGCGGCGGCAACAGCGATAGGGAACAGTGATTCCAGCAGGCCGCGAATGCGCTCGATGTTGGCAAGTCCCCCGGAGTCAAGGACATATGACGCATTCTGTGAATACATAAAACTTTCGCTCTCCTCTTCTGCCAACATGGCGTCCAGTTCGTCAAGCCTCTCATTGTCAGCCAGCGTAAACTCACAATCAGTTACGGAAAACTCTATAGAAAACAGTTGTTTCAAATCGCTCCTTATCCCTGCAAAAATGCTGCCTTTGACGCTTTCATCGTCAGACTCCGCAATACCAATCACTTTGTATGTCTTATACCCTCCGGCGACAGCGCTTTCCCCCTGCTCGCTCGTCTTAAGCATGGAATGCAGAATATCTGACATCAGCCCAATTTCGTCTCCCGGTGAAACGCCAAGCTTTTCTGCCAGTTCTTTCCCGACCAGGCATACCTGCCCCGTCCCCTCAAAGGCAGACATGTCATAACCTTTTGCATAATTTACCGTACAATCTTTGCCCAGATTTCGCGTGAGGTCGCTTGTAACCGTCATAGGAATAACAGATTCCGTCCCCTGCACCCATGCGCTAAAACTTTCCCGGCAATAAAAGTCTTTTATCAGAGGGGATTTTGACAAATCTATAACTGACGAAAAAGTAAAATTAACTGCTTTCCCTTCTACGCCAAACTGATAGAAAGCGTCTTGGTATGTAATCCTCGCCAGTACAAATGTGCCGACGCCGGCAGCCAACACAACTGCCAGAACCAGCGATACCGCACTCTTTCCAATGCCGCGCCGCATATGGCTCCAGATATAGGAAGTCACATGACGTATGGCTCCGTAACTCCTTTGCGGCGCCCATGTTCCGGCGTCGGAAATCTTTGCCATATCAAATTTTGCCGAAACAGACATAGCCGCCGCAGCGTCAGGAGAATCCAACACAGCCTTTTTCTTTGCCCCCTGTCTTGCGCCTTCCTGCAATAATTCCAGCGGCGGGGTCTTCTTCATGTTCCGCAGGAACATATAAGCTGCCGCCGTAACAAATAATAATTCCGAAACCAGACACACAATTACCACGCCAAGGGGAAGTTCCGCATTAGGGACATATCCCGCAGGAGCGCTGTCCGCCATGCCAAGGAGCGCTTTTTCCGCCGTCCTCTGCGCGTAATACAGCCCCGCGACGCCGCCGATGGGCGCCGCCAATAAAGACACTGCCACAAAAGGAATCACAACTGAATTCCCCGCCGCCCTTCCAGGAACCCCGAGCATACGCATAATGGCGTATGATTTCTTATTACGCCCGATATATAGGTACACCGCGAGGAACAACGCCAGCACCGCTCCTACTATATACAACACGGTTGTCAAAAGGGATGTAAACGCGCCCATCGCAAAGCTGTCCTTCACGTCCAGCCATCCCCGGTCCAAAAAATCCAATCTCAAATCCACTTTGTCCGCAAACTGTTCAGCCGCTTCATGAAACGCTTCTATATCATCGGCGTCCTCAACAAAAACACTGAAATCCTGGGCCTTTGGTTCATAGTCCGCCGGGACTTCCACCGGCAGGAGCGCAGACGGCACATAGATGGTGTTGGGCGACCACAAGTCGGGATCTGGATAGGCGCCGACAATCGTAAGCTCCCTGGCTTCCTCAAATTGTGGGATTTTCCCCGCATCAGGCGCCACATATCCAGTTTGCCCTTCTGTTTCTGCCTTTACCGAACCATGGCAAAGGATATCCCCCAATTGTACGCTGATGCTATCGCCGACGGACAGGCCATGCTCTTTGAGGAATTCCTCGCTGACTACGCAGGCGTCTGTATCCTCTGCCGTTAATAAGCGCCCCTTCTTTATACTCTGCTCACGAAATCCCAGAACACGCATATCTGAGGTATATACCATATCGTGAGCGTAATTATTATAGTTGATGGCGTCCGCCCATCCCTTTTGGCGTGCAAACGCTTCTGTCTCCAGATAATTGTCCGGCTGCCCGTCAATAACACATAACGCGCCCTCCCCTGCTACATAAGGCCGAAAACATATTCCTGATGACCCCTCATAGCTAAACCCTGTATTGTCTGCCAGCACAAGACAGCGGCTTCCTACTTCTAAACTATCATAAAATGACTTGGTATAGGGAGACTTTGCATAATACGTTTCCCCCAATGGAACAAACTCTGTCGTGAAGGCTTCTTCTATCTCAGGCCCGCCGCCACGGGCGATTACCTTGACGTCCTCAAATTTCAACAAAATATGACCTTCTGGAACGGATTCCCCCTCCTCGTATCCCTCATATGTTGCCTCAAACAGAAACGCTCCGCCATATTCCCCTTCCCCGTCTATACGCTTAAAGTCCCCCACATACCCGGCTGTCATATAACTTGTGTCAGCCAAAGTAACGCCAGGCAGTGAAGAAAATTCCTTCAATTCTTCCTCCGTCAGCCAGGGTTTATCTTCCATCTGGTACAAAGTATCATAACCTGCCGACCTTGTTCTATCCGGTGAATAAACATTTGCCACCATCATTGGGATATCCGGCACGGTATTGTCCAAAGACGCAACGGCATGGTAAAGGCTCTTGACGCTCTCTGTCTCCCGCGTAGTGACCGCGTAATCCGTTACGCGGGAGAACAAGGCGAACGAAGCCGCCGCAATCAGCAGAAATGTCAACAGCGTTTTCAAAGGAGAACGCAATAACGATTTCAGGGCAAGGGATTTTCTCATGGGGTTACCTCCTTGTATAAATTACTTTTTATATTAATCCTGCAACAATTTCTGACAACCCGGACAAACTGTAGAACCTCGAATCATCATAGTCCTCCATGCTGAACTGAATGCCATACCGCTGTTCCAGTATATATGCCAGATAGCTCAGTTCCCGCGGTTGAAGCAGCCCGCGCAGGCCAAAAAAATTATCCTCTTCTCCCCCAGGCTCAAAAAATTCCGGCATTTCAAACTTGTCTTGCAAAAGGTTTTCGATATCCTTTTTTATATCTTCTGAAGCAATTTTTGCCGTTTCTTCTCCAGCCATAAGTCCACCTCCAGCTTATATTTTATAGTACCGTCTGCGTACCTTTTCACGTTAGTTTCTCTATAATAATCTCATACATCTTATCACATTCCTTTGCATCCAACCCATTAAAAACCGGGATAGAGCTATGCGTAGAACCTCTGGCCACCGCCTTCGAGACTGTCTCCCGATAAATGCTATTGGTCACAATATGCATTAATTCCTCCGATTTACTTGCATCTACAATCAAATTGGATATATGGAAAGCATCCACCGGTACGTCAAACTTATATTTGCAAGACATCGATATCTCGTCCAGAACTTTTTCGTCCTCACTCATAAAAATGTTACACATTACAAGCGCATCCGGCATCACAGCCTGAAATACCTCATGAGGCAGCAAGCCAAATCCTCTCGTAAACTGCTCGTTAAAATTCTGCAATGCTCCGGGAATTGTTATCAATACTACATCCGGCTGCTCCTGCCTGATTATCTGCTGGATCCATTGGTTGAAACAAGGTATTTTGACAGTTCCATCCAAATCCTTCTGCAGCATAAAGCTGGGAAAAGAGTGAAATCCCATCATCTCACAACCGTCTCGCGAACCAACCTGGGACACTCGGTAGCCATCTTGAAGGAAGCGTTCCCGCAGTGACAGCGAAATCTCAAATTTATCTGTCTTCTCCCACACTCCGGCCACTATCACCACGGGTACATCCACAGACTTTAAAGGTGGATTCTTCTCCATGGGGGCTGCCAGGCCATATTCCTCAAGCCCTTTATCCTCACAGAAATCAACAAATTCACAAGACTGGCTGGAACAGCGGCATGCCTCCTTTAATTTCTTGCGGTTTGCCTCCGTAAGCCGGGCAGTACACAGAATATGGGATATATGTGGAATCAGCAGAAGCATTTTATCTACCAAGCGGTTTTCCACTGCTTCGATCCTTGCCTCGAAAGGCGGAATAAGAAGGCTGTCAAACTCTTCCGTCACCTCCTCAAACGACTCGTGAACAGGCAACACGCCTTTGCCAGCGCCCACCATTACTTTTTTCCCTGCCTTCCCCCAGCCGACCGGGGAGACCAGCGCTGTAACTTCATAACCGTCATCCAGCAGGCCAGCGTGCCGGATGACCGGCTCACAATCCTGTCCATAAGGAAATACAAGCAATCGCATACCACTAAACCCCCTTACTCCATGTATCTTCTGAAATGCCAAATTCTCTTGTCCAAAGATAGTCCCGAAATAAATCCTCTACCTGCTCACGCACACTCTCACACTGAGAACGCCTCAAGTCAGCAGACAATTCCCCACAGTTATCGCTTTGCCCACTGCAAAGCTTACAATGCCGAAACGCCCAGCAGTTCTTACAATCCTCAGCCGTATCCTGGGCAATATTTAGAAGCCTGTCAACCTTTCCCATATCAAACCCTTCTCGCAAATTACCAATCTTCATAGCTGGTGAGGTTTCGCTGACTCTCTCACAGGGATAGAAGGTTCCGTCTGTACTTACAAACAGGCGCATCTGTCCCGGGATACAGGGGCCTCCAGGCGCTGCCGCATCCATCAGTGAGACCGACTGTTTCATGTCAATCCTAAATTTTTGGAAATTTGCAGACAAATTATCACGCGCTACACGGGAAACCTTATTTCGGTCATAGGCGTCCCGATAGGACAAATAACTTTTAAACAGATGGCGGCTGTCCTGTTGCAAAAAGACCTCGCCGGGCACCGCTTTTTCTACAGAAAATTGGTCGCTAATCAGCGTTGACCTAATTGTCGCCCCACCGAAAAACTCATCCCGAGTAAACAATTCATGCAGTGAATCACAAGGATATCTTGGGTCTACCACCGCATTAAACGTATACTCAAAATCCGGGCATTGCTGTTTCAGGTTCTCTAAATTGCGCCGAATCACCTCAAAACTGCCCTTGCCATTGCTGGCAAACCGCCGGGAACGGTTATGGGTCTCCGGCGTCCCATCTAAGCTAATTGTAAGCAAAAAATGATGTTCCGCCATAAAACGCGCAATTTCCGGTGTGAGCAGAGAAGCGTTAGTGGTAACGGTAAACCTCAGACCCTTGGCATATAATTTTTCCTCTGCATACTCCGTTACCCGTTGTATCAGTGGAAATTCCAAGAGCGGTTCCCCTCCATAAAAACCGATCGTCGGCTCGTCCTCGTTGGCACATCTCTTGGCAAAAAAATCAACCGCTGACAACGCTGTCTCTACCGACATCCGTTTGGCAGAATGGTCTCGCTGAGATTCAAAATCACTGGCACAGTAATCACAATAAGCACAACGGAAGTTGCACTGCTGGGTTACTTGCAGCGCCATCTGCGCAATATTCTCATTTAAGTGATAAGCTAACAAATCACTCTGGCTGTGCCGGATTTCCTGCGGACGCTTTGATGAAAGGTAGCCCTGCGCACGCAGGGCTTCAAGATTCTGCTTTATATGTTCATCCGCCTCATCAGGCAGGGCGCCTCCCTGCTGTTCTGCTTCCCTCAAATATTGATAAGCGCCCTCGTCCACACTCACAAACGCATTCGTATTGACGTCATAAATGTAATTGCACAACGGCGTCCGCAATACATGGATAAACGGTTTTTCAACTGTCGTCATAATTCCACCCCCTCGCATATTGCAAAAAACGGCTCTTCTTCTAACTCACTTTCTCCTGACATATCGGAATCTACGAAGATAAAATTCCACTTCATGTGCTGAAGTTCCTGATCCTTAATCTGGCTGCGCAATACTCTTGCCGCCTCTTCTCCCCAGCCCGAGAATGCCGGCTTGACGCCCAGAATAACGTCCATACTGTCAATGGCAGTCTGTCGGAATTGAATGTTTGCCAGACAGCGGGAAATATCTTCGTTCGCATATTCTGCCATACTCCGCAACGCTTGGGCGCTGATTTTCCGCCCGGATACAGTAGTAACAAAACTACACTCCCTGCCTCCAGTTAATTGAAGCGCCGGAGCTATCTGCCTACAAGAACAAGTTGTACTCAGCAATACTCCGCGGTCGCCTGTTTTCATCTGTACAAGCGGCATCGCCTTATTTTGAAGAGAGGTAACATATATGTCCCCTTCCTCATCTAAGACCGGCTTCCCATCCTTCATTACCTGTATTTCTACATTTTCTGAAAAGATATGTAAATTGCCATCCTCACAAGATACTGCAATTGGTCCCATCTCCTTTGTGGCGTACACATTGGATGTCTGTACATGAAAAGTTTCTTGGATCATGCGTTCCGTCTTTTCATCCAACATTTCTCCACTCAACTCAATGTAGCGTAAAGATGACGGAGGCAACAGCCCATTTGACGTCATGGTTTCCGCCAGCATCACCGCCACGCTAGGCGTTAGGCGCATCCAGGCAGGATTATACGCAAAAATTTCCTCAACACAAATTTTCATCCACTCCTGTGACAAGTCAAGCATGGAAAATATTAATGTTTTCTTATCCCAGCTCAAATACTTGGGCATATAATCCATAATCTTGTTTCCAGCATACACCGCCGCACAAAATATACAGCATTTATCCTTATCCGTAATGCCAAACCGCTCCTGCCGTAACGCCCCCAAAACAGCCTGGGCTCGTTCTTCATCCCCGCTGTCCCAGTAAATTTCTAAGGGAACGCCGCACGAACCAAAGCTACGCTTGATTATCAGCCGATCTATATCAGGAAAACGCTGATAACGGCCATTCAGAAATAGTTTGTGCTTCCTCTGGATCTCCTGCCGCGTCTGCAATGAGACATGTAAGACTTCAGGACTGTCTTTCTCTTGTTTGTTTCTATCCATCAAACCACCCATTCTTTTCATAATACTTCACATATGTTTCTAATAAGAGAATTTTCTTCAACATTCCTTAATGGTGAAATTGTGGCCACATTTCACCATTAAAAATTAAGTAATCTGTCTTCGTGCGGCTGTGCTGCCCTCGGAACTTCGAGTTGCCGGAATATGGTTCATATTGCTTCTTTGCTCTGTCACTTGGAAAGAACCGCCTCCGCTGCACTTACCACAATCCGAATAACAAGAACAGCTACAGGAACACTTACAAGTCATCGCTTCAAGCGTATTTGTCCGGGAAACCCGGTTTTTCACTAATTTTTTGTTCATATGTCAAATCTCCTCTCATTTAGATTTTCCACAGTCATAATGACTCCTTCTTTCGTGGTTTTATATG
>CAJUTD010000100.1 GCA_910589635.1 uncultured Lachnospiraceae bacterium
ATCTTCCCCGTCCGGCACAGCCGAATTGATAAACTGGTTGTAGGCTGCCTCCGCCTCCGCCGCTTTCTGCTGGGCCGTCTGAAGCCCAAGCTGCGCCTCGGAAAGCGTCTGTCCTGCCCCTGTCGTTGCCGGAACCCTCGCCGGTTCCCTGGCAGACACCTGCTGCTGTGATACCTGCAATTCTAACTGGTTCAGTTCAGCCTGTTTCTTATCAATTGACTGCTGCAGATACTCCTTACGGAATTGAACCAGACGCTCCCCCGCTTTTACCGTGCTTCCCGGATCTGCCACCCATTCCACCTGCTGTTCAGGCCATAAAAATAACTGGTCCTGCTGTACCGTTACCACAGTACCGTTCCCATCGTAAGAATAAGACAGCTTTCCCCGTCCCACCTTCTCTACTCCCACCTGAGCTACCAGCATAGAGGCTGCCGCTCTGGAAATAACCCCGCCGGCCGCCATAATGATCAGAAATCCGGCAATAATCCGAATCATCCATTTTTGATTTATCTTTTTTTTCCTGTCCACTTCGTCAATCCTTCCATAATTAGTGTCTTGTCTCGTTGACAGACAAGCGAACCCATACATATCCCTGTAAAAAGTGGTTAAGCCTTCACCCCGGATGCCACAATCCCCTGTTCCAGGCTGTCCTGGCCATAGAAGAACAAAAGCAGCGCCGGAAGCAGTGTTATGATGGATGCCGCAAAAGCTGCCGCAATCTCCGTATTTACCATCTGCGGCAGATAAAGCGACAGGGGCCACAGTGCCTCTGTCTTAAGGTATGTCATTGGCTGTTCGATTGTATTCCAGTATTCCAGAAATCCCAGTATCAGGATAGAGAAAATACCTGGCATCCCCAGCGGTATGCCCATAGATACAAATATCCTTAAGTCCCCGGCGCCGTCAATCTTTGCCGCCTCCAGCAGTTCCTTCGGAATACCTGCAAAGGTCTTCTGCAGGATAAATACCGGCAGTGTGGAGAAAATACCCGGCAGGGTCACCGCCGCACGGGTGTCCATTAAGTCCATCGTATTCAGGACCAGATACCCAGATACCATTGTTACCTGAAACGGCAGGATCATCAGAAGCATATAAAGAAACCACAGCACCTTTTTCCCCGGAAAACGGAACTGGGCAAATGCCCATGCCGCAGGCACCGCTGCAAGGAGCTGCCCTGCCAGCACCAGGATGGTCTGTATCATGGAATTCCAGAAAGCGGTAAAATACTCCGGCGAATCCAGCAAAAGGCGGACATACGCGCGCAATGTCGGGTACATGGGGAAAACACGCAGTTTTGCACTTTCCCCATAATCTGCAAGCACCGCGCCGCATGTTTCCAGAAGTTCCTGTCTTCCCATCAGAGAATTTGCAGTAAGCATAAAGAGCGGAAATACCATAACCGCAAGGACAATCAGAAGGAACACCCTAAGAGCCCACTGCACCAGCACTTTATATCCTCCGCTCTTCGATTTTCTTTGTATGATTTTTCCACCATTCTTCCGCACCCAGTATCCCTCCTGTCAGAATGACTAACATCACAGCCGCCGCCGTCATCTTCTGAATATCCAGATTCACAAACCAGTTGTTGAAAAGATGCTGCAGCATATAAATACTCTCATGGGGATAGTCTCCCGCCAGCAGATACGCCTCCCGGAATACCCGGAATGCGTTTACAAACGAAAGGAGCCCCGTTACAAATGTTGTTTCTTTTAACTGCGGCAGGGTAATATACCAGAAACAGGCCCATTCTCCCGCCCCCTGTACCCTTGCCGCCTCATACTGCTCCTCTGGAATCGCGCCAAGCCCCGCGAGCCAGAGTATCATGTCATAGCCAAGATTCTTCCATATATAACAGGCAACCAGTATCCAGAACGCCGAGTCAGACGCAAGCCAGTCACGTCCAGTAATCCCGAATATTCCTACAAGCTGCCCAAGCCATCCTTTTTCATCAAATACCATCTGAAAGAAAACCACTACAGATGCCGCCGGAATCGCCATCGGAAGAAGGAACCCTGTCTTCATCCATCTCTGGAACTTTGTCACATGGCCTACTAAAACCGCTGTGCCAAGCGACAGGACCAGAAGCAGGGGAAGGCAGACCGCCATGAATCTCGCCGTATTCCCTGCTGCCAAGCGAAACGCCTCATTCTCCACCACCATCCGGTAGTTTTCCATGCCCACAAATCCGCTGCCTACTGCCTGCTGAAAAGACCTTTTGACAACATCCATAAATGGAATGAGCACGAAGCCCCCCGTCCCCAGGAGGCTTGGGAGCAGGAACAGGTATCCGTTCCTGACCTCCCTTCCTTGTCTTTCCGATCTCTTTTTATTCCGCAAGGTACGTATCCACTTTCTGTGCGATGTTTTTTGCTGCCGTTTTTGCATCAACATTTCCTCCCAGACATTCATCTGCCTCTGCCTGATAAATATTCCAGATGACACAGTCCTGTGTAGCCGGCTTCTCTAATGTGCGGCAAATGGCAATCAGGCCATCGACCTCCTCTTCTGTCGGGTAGCTTACATCCAGCACAATCTCTTCCTCGCCTTCAAACTTCCAGCTTGACATGGTCACAAGCCCTGTTGCATATTCACTTGCCAGCTCCTCCTTGAGGATTCCCATTCCGGATTCCAATACCGACAATCCGTCTCCTACTGGCTTGCCCTGTACTTCCGGCGAAAACAGATACTTCACAAATTCCTCTGCGATGTCCTTCTGCTTTGTGTCTTTATTAATTCCTATGATACCTTTCGGTATATAAAGCCCATCCAGTGTATCCGGTGAAAGACTCATCTGACGCATAAGCGTATACGGGGTCATCATATCCGTCACGCTTGCAATCTTACTGGTGGCGACGCTGTCCGGATGGTTGATAATGGCTGCGCTTCCTCCGTTGCTGAACATATCCTGCTGGAAAATCTTTGCCGCCGTTCCCATATCCATCTGGGCCGACCCGTCCTCGTCGAATATCTCCGCCCGCGCATTTGCCGCAATCTTAACTTCTATCTCCAGCAGATCTGCCAGCTTCTCCTGGTCAACCTTGCCGTCCTTATTAATAACCTCATCCTGATACATCTGAAATAAGAAATCACGGATATAATCCCTCTGCGCAATTCCAAATATGCTTGCCTGGGGATGCTCTTCCAAGTAGGATTTCAGGCTGTCAAGGGATGACAGCGCTGCCTTTGTATTTTCATCTCCGTATATAACCGGCATGCTGAATTTCACCGGCATTCCGTATATCTTTCCGTCCTTCTGCGCTGTGCTTTTCAATATGGATTCCAGGTACGTCTCCTGCGCTGTCAGCTCATCTGCCAGGTCTGTCAGGTCAGCCAGGATTCCTTTCTCAATATACGACTCTGCCGAGAGGCCGTCTAACAGAAGTACATCCGCCCCGTTTCCTCCAAGCAGCTCTGTGTTCAGGGTACGGATATCGTCCATGGTAATCCCTTCCTCTTTCCCCGAAGTCAGGAATTCTACTTTAACATCCGGATGTGCCTTCTGGAATCCGAGAAGCGCATCCTCTACCGTCGCATTTTCCGAAAGGCCGAATACCCTCAGCGTATTCTCGGGAACCGCCATTGCCTCGGCGTCATACACATAATGCATAAGGCTCCACGTTGACGCTTTTGGCTGGCTGTAGAGGACATAGAAATCATCCTCCTGCCCTTTTATGAATCCCGCTATACGGTTCAAAGAAGAGCCCATTGACGCCATCGTGCCATCCAGGATTACTTCTCCAACCTCATTGCCCAATACCATCCGCATGATACCTTCTCCGGAAATGATGTACCAGTTTTCTTCATTACCGCACATCATGATCCCTTCCTGCTGGTCAATCTTCATCGTGCCCTTCTCTGCTGCCCCGGAATCATAGACCGTAACCACGCCATCCTCCGTATTTGCTGCCATATCCCCGTTTTCCGCCGCAAAAAGCATCCTCTGCTCACTGGAACTGCCTTCTACACTGTTAAGCTCCTGCATGACCTCCATCGAAGATGCGTCGATCACTACCACTTTTGACTGGTACATGTCACTCAGCCAGTAGTTCCCTGCCCCGTCAACCTGAAGATTGGTCACCGCAGGGTATCCGTTATCGCCCTGCTGGCTAAGATAAGGAATGGACTGCTCAGCACCTGTCTGTCCGTCCTCACTTTTTGCAATATGCGTAAGCATCTCTTCGTCCGTACTTCTTGCAATCTGTGCCCCCTCTTTTGTTTCCTGTATCTCCTGCAGGCGGAGGTTCTGCCCTCCGTAAAGCTGGCCAATCCAGTCCAGCGGAGTCTGTTCCCAGTTCCCTTCCTTATATTCATAACGGAATACCTTCGTATCTTCTGCCTCTGAAAATAGAACCGGGTTTCCATCCTTTGACTTTGCCATGTTCAGGATCTTCTCCCCCTCCTGTATCGGCAGTTCCATATCATTCTCCACATAACGGCCCTTCACAGAAGTATTCTCTTTATTCTGTTCTTCCGTTTTTCCCTTGCCGCAGCCGGATAATAAACCTGCTGCCAATACGGCAGATAACAAAAATGCCGCCGTACGCTTTACGTATCTTCCATGCCTTCCCATTTTCATTCACATAATCTCCCTTCATACATACATAATGCGCAGTTTATGAACAGCTGCACGCCAGCTTGCTGAAAGCAGGCAGGTCATAAATGCTATCTACCACTATACACATTTTTCCTCAAAAAGACTTCCAAGAACAAAACTACTTTTCCGCCCTTTGTTAAGGTTTTTTTGAGGTTTCCATCATCTCACAGCATTTTACATTCACCACCGCCCCTGACTCTGGTTCCTCCACATCTGCCTCGATTTCTCCCCTGTAACCAAGAGGATGCTAAAAAGGGCCCTGCCGGAAAATGATTTGTTTCCCGACGAGCCCTTTTTAGTACCATCTCATATTATGTACATCCAGTCCATCCTGCCAATATATAACAGCTCATCTACTCAATTACCAAAATCCATAATCATTACGGAAGAAGCATGTATGGTATCGCCATCCCTCGTACCTGATACTTCTGTCTGCCTACCGCTTGCCAAATCACTGCTGCTGCCCGGTGTATCTGTATGCGTTGCCCCCATATCCGTAGATGAGCGCACCGTGAAGGTGGTCTGTTCTGTAAATACAATCTCCAACTGTTTCGCTTCCTCCGGGTCAAGCACCGCAACCTGCCCCGCATCTCCCTGGTCGTCTGTCTGAATCTCCTTTCCCGTAAAAGAGCCTTCTAAAACTTCTCCTATTTCTACTGACAGTCCGTTTATCGGTGTGCCTGTGCTTTCCGTCTCCCCGGCTATCTCTGGATTGTCGCTGTCCGGCGTCTGCCCTGCCTGTGTATCTTCCGTCTTCTTTTCCGGTTTTGAAGCTCCCTGTGTATCTGTATCCTTCGTACTGTCTTCTTTTCCGCTTCCGCATGCTACAAGCAACAACGCCAAAAAGGCTGCAACTGCCATGACGCATAATCTTCGGTTTCTGTTCTTTCCTTCATTTGCCATCTCTAAAATCCTGCCTTTCTAAAATATTTGTCATATATATCCTACCAAGCCATTCTCTAAAAAAACTCTAAAACTGCTAAAATTTTTGTGAAATTATAATCCAAGGAAATTTGACATGATATTGTTGAAGTGGTATTATACTAATAAGCAGTTGAGTATGACCCCTTCTGCTATAGTTTTTATGATTATTTCTGAAATAGGAGTTTGATATAAATCAAGCTCCTATTTTTAATTTCTATATCCACACCAGAAAATAAGATTTATAAAATACAAAAACGGCCCTTCATTTCGCAAAAGAGAACGAGGTTATTGTCCGCAGTCTGCCCTAATGATAGAATCGCATTGTGATTTATATGATTCAAAGTAAGGAGTGTGAAAGATGCGTATTTTAATTGTAGAAGACGACAGAGAATTATGCAGCGCCTTAAAATTACAGCTTTCTGCCAAAAAACATACTGTTGACTGCTGCCACGCCGGAAGTGAGGCGATCTATCTTGCCATGTCCGGCGCTTACGACCTAATTCTTTTGGACCGCATGCTGCCGGAGCTCGACGGACTGGCCATCCTGAAAGCCATCCGCCAGAATCACATCAGCATACCCATCATCCTGACAACTGCACTGAGTTCTGTAGACGACCGGATTGCCGGCCTGGACTGCGGGGCAGACGACTATCTGGTAAAACCCTACGCCATAGAGGAGCTCCTTGCGCGTATCCGCGCCCTCTCCAGAAGGCCCCTTGCATTTTCAGACCAGACCTGTCTATCCTTTCTGGATATCCAGTTCGATATGGAGGCCAGGATTCTGACCTGCAACGAAAAAGAGCAACGCCTTTCCAAACAAAAGGCTCTCCTCATGGAATTCTTCTTACGCAATCCGGGAAAGACCCTGACAAGGGAACAGATCTTCCTGCGTGTCTGGGGTTCGGAAAGCGCCGTAGAAGACGGCAATCTTGATACATATATTTATTTCCTCAGAAAACACCTGCGCTCTTTAGGGAGCTGCGCAAATATTGCCACAGTACATGGCATGGGATACCGATTGGAGGACGGCAATGTTTCCTAAACTACAGAGAAAATTAGTTTTTCTTTATACCTTAAGTACCGGGCTGATCATAACTTTTATCCTGTCCATAACATTTCTTTTCTACTTTACCTCACAGGAAAACCGCCAGGAATCACTGTTCCAAAAACATCTTTTTACTCTGATGTTCCAGCTTCAGGGTAATTCCCACTTTACGGATCTGTTTCTGGCACAGATGGAGGAGAAAAACCAGCTCATCATTCATATAGAAGAAAACAACTCGCCCCTTTTCTTTCCTGGTTCATACAGACCGGATACGAGACGGGAGATTCTTCTTTCATATGCAGAGAAAGCCGCGGACAAGGAAGGCATTTTCACAGATTCCTACCCTATCTCCTCAAACATGCTGCAGACCTCCATATTTCAAATCCATGGAGACAGCCGGGATGTCTATCTTGGGAATATCCTTGTCCTCCAGACCCCTGCCGGATATAAAAAGCTCACCCTGCTGCAGGACATCTCTGACAGCAGGAAGAAATCCCTGAAAACCGGATGTTTCTATTTATTTATCGACCTGTTTGGAATCCTGCTCCTCTTTCTGAGCGGCCGCTGGTTCGTCCGCCGTTCCCTGCGCCCTCTGGAAGAAACATACCAAAAGCAGCAGGATTTTGTAGCCGCAGCCTCCCATGAGCTTCGTTCTCCGATTGCAGTCATCCAAATGACCGCAGATGCAGTCTCTTCCCATTCAGCAGAGGATACCCGTCTGCTTTCTGTTATTAAAAACGAATGCCGCAGGGGAAGCGCCCTGATTAAAAATCTTCTGCTCCTTGCTTCTGCCGAACAGAGAGAATGGGCTGTAAGAAAACGGAAATTTGAAATAGACGATCTCCTCCTAAGCCTTTTGGAGCTTTACGAACCGCTCTGCCTGTCCAAAAACGGAACCCTGCAGTTACGCCTGCCGGAGGAGCCGCTTCCGCCAGTATCAGCAGACCCCGAACTATGCCGACAGATTTTGACCATACTGCTCGATAACGCCATCGCATATTCTCTGACGCGGCCTTCAAGGAAAATCCTTCTCAGGGCTGAACACCGCCATCCCCATACACTGGTTTATGTCGTGGACCATGGCCCCGGAATCCCTGACGAGGAAAAAGAATTTATCTTTGACCGCTTTTATAAAAGTGATAAATCCCGGAATAAAAAAGACCATTTCGGACTTGGCCTGTCCATTGCCATTACCCTTGCAAAAATCCAGGGATTAAAGCTTGGCGTGCAGGATACAGACGGCGGCGGAAGTACTTTCTATTTGCAGATATAATCAAAAATGACAGGAGGATCAAACACATGCCATACTACAAAAAACCTACATTCTGGATAATAACCGCAACCGCCATAATATGCCTTACCGTATTTATACTCTTTTCCAGAAACTTAAAGGAAGACAGCAGTAATCCTGCAGCTTCAGCGGATGACAAAAAGCATTCGGCTTCTTTTTCGGCTGCCATTATAGAAGCCGACGAGCATTCCTTACTGGTCGAACCTGTAGAGGGCTCTGCTGAATTATCATCCTCTGACCGCATTTCAATTCCTATAGAATATATGCCAAAATCCCCCACTCCAAAGGTTGGGGATATCATCAGCATCCAGTATAACGGTGAAATTATGGAATCCTATCCCGCACAACTAGGGGAAATATATGACATCCGGTTTATAGAGACAGACAGCGGCAGGCTCCATTATCACAACAATTAGCGCCCTATTTGCTCATGTTCCAGGCCATCTCCCAGAAAGCCAGCTCGTAGCGGGAACAGGCCACAAAAATATCTTCCAGATGCCGCACCTGCTGTTCGGTATAGTGCAGGGTCAGCCGGTCTGTCATTTCCAGCAGCAGGACGTTCGCTTCGCCGTAATGGGGATCAGTGTAGCCTCTGACCCAATCGCCGTAGAATGGATGATCCTGTGCCGACGGATTGTTCTCTACAATCTTTTTGGCAATCACCTCATAGCTGTAGGCACAGGACAGGATAGCGGCCAGAATCTCCGCCTCCCCCTCTTCATAAGCCACCCGGAGCATATAGGACGTATAGGAAAGATTGTCCAGCGACCGGGGCGTTGCCTCCAGTTCCTCCCGTGAAACTGAGAACTTACCCATATAGCCCCGATGGATATCCATCTCTCCCTCGGTCAGCAGGGTCACATACTTGGAGAAAAACTGAATGGTTTCGGGGCTTTTTGCCTTGGCAATGCCCAGGGCGAACACCTTCGCATACTCCTCCAGATAAAGGTAATCCTGAATGATGTAATACTTAAACTTCACCTGCTCCAGAGTACCGTCCTGGATACCTTTCACAAAGGGATGCTCATTGTATGCCGCCCAAATGTCTTTTGTTGCGGATAAAAGCCGTTCTGTTGTCTTTATGGTTATTTTCATGACTCCGCCTCCTTTGCGTATTCACCGGTCAGATTGAAATTGTGCTGCATCGGTCCCCGGCCCTTCCCCAGGTTCAGCATGGCATTAAGCGCGCCGGAGATATATTCTTTGGACCGCCGGATGGATGTGGGCAGGTCAAAGCCCTTGGCCAGATTTGCCGCTATGGCGCTGGACAACGTACAGCCGGTTCCGTGGGTGTTGGGATTATCAATGTGGGTTCCGTAGAACCATGTCCCCGCGCCATCCGCATAGAGGTAGTCATTGGCGTCGTTGATGTTGTGCCCGCCCTTGAGCAGGACCGCGCATCCATAGGCGCCGCTGATCTGTCTGGCCGCGGCTTCAATATCCTCCTGGCTTTGAATGGCCATGCCGGACAGGATCTCTGCCTCCGGGATATTGGGCGTAGCCACAGCCGCCAGGGGGAGCAGGCAGGTTTTCAGTGTATCCACCGCCTCTTCGGAAATCAGCCGGTCGCCGCTGGTAGCCACCATTACCGGGTCCACCACAACGTTCCCCGCCTGATAGAAGCGCAGCCGCTTGGCAATCTTCTCAATCAGTCCGCAGGAGGCCACCATACCGATCTTCACCGCATCGGGCGGGATGTCCTCAAATACCGCGTCAATCTGCTGTCCGAGAAAATCGGGCGTCATCTCTACAATTTCTCTTACACCGGTGGTATTCTGCGCTACCAGCGCCGTAATGGCGCTCATGGCGAAAACACCGTTCATGGTCATCGTTTTCAGATCGGCCTGAATCCCGGCGCCTCCGCT
>CAJUTD010000101.1:0-1840 GCA_910589635.1 uncultured Lachnospiraceae bacterium
GCATTCTAGAAAGCTAGCTTTCTAGACGCTTTTTGTGCAAGATGTCTATGCTGCCAAAGGCAGCAAGACCTTTTGGTACTAGAAAAAATGGGGAAACTCAAAATAATAATTCACCTTAAAAATTTATATTAAAAGAACTCGAAAAATGTGTTATATTTAGTATAAAATGGAAGGAAGATTAGGAAAAGGAGAAGGATATGAACACAAAAAGAACGGTATGGTCCCTGGTGTTGTCGTTGATACTTATGGTAAGTCCAGTACTGCCGTGGGCAGAGGTAATTGTATTGGCGCAGGATACGCAGACACTCACGATAGAGGATAAGAACTTTTATGATGCACTGAAAAAATGCCTTGCACCTAATATTATTAATAATTATGGCGCGATGATTGCAAATGACGACGAAAACCAGACAATAACTTTGAATATGGAGAAGGTTGGATATATCCAGGTACGGAGAGTGGACATGACGGCGGACAATTCCCGGAGTGTGTTAGAGACGCTGCTTAATCATTGTACGAATTTGGAAATTATCGGTCTGGAAAACTGTAATTTAAGTGAGTTTGATCTTTCTCTTTTTAGCAATAAGGACACGTTGACTGGTCTGTATTTGGTTTCTTGTCAGATGAAAGAGATTCCTGATTTGACGTTACCAAACTTAAAGACCATATGCCTGTCACAGAACAACTTTTCTGCTGAAGGCGCCTGCGATAATCTTACACAGAATAAATTACCCAATTTGATTCGTTTGTGGTTGGATGACTGTGCAATATCAGATATTGATTTTGTAAACAATTTTGTAAAACTTGAGGATTTGTCCTTGGGGGATAACAAGCTTACGGATGATTCCGTGACGGCGTTAATCCGTTTGGGCAGCAAAAACTTGTCCGGTCTGCAAGTCCTCAATTTAGGCAAAAAGGTTCATACAGGTATTGGAGAAATTAGCTGGATAAATTTGGACAGTAAAAATAAATTCACAGACTTGGCGAGCCTGGCATCGCTTCCAACACATTTTCCGCTGTTGAAGGAGTTAGATTTATCAGCGCTTAGAATTACTTCGCTGCAAGAATTTGCCAATATAAGAGATGACGTCAGCATTAATTTTAGAAAGAACAGAATAGATGATTTTACATACTTGAAACAAAATGCCAAATTTGATTTGAGTTCGCAGTATATTTCCCTTTCCGGCAATTTAGTCGCTGGACGTGAAAGTGAGCTGCCGGAATTAGTTAAACGGGTGCTGGATAAGAATGATGTGCTTGCTGGGACTTTGAGCTGTGAAAATTGTAGTATCTCGGAAGATGGAACAAGCATTTTGATACAGCCGAATGCAAGTTGGGCGTATGTGACCGTAGAAAGCGGAAAATTGTACGGGTCAGAGATTCGATTTGTATTTAAGAAAATTCCTTCTTATACCATTCCGCAAAACTTAACGGCTACGGTAGGCGATACACTTGCAACGGTTGCTCTGCCGGATGGTTTTACATGGAAGGATTCTTCTCTTTCTGTAGGAGCAGAGGGAACGAATATATTTAAGGCCATTTACACACCGCGGGATCTGGATAGATATGTTGTTGTTGATGATATTGACGTTCCAGTATCCATTAAGTCTCCCGTAATAGAGCCGACAGAGCCATCGAAGCCGACAGACCCGACAGACCCGTCGAAGCCAACGGAGCCGACAGACCCGACAGACCCATCGAAGCCGACAGAGCCAACGGAGCCGACAGAGCCAACGGAGCCATCAAAACCGTCGAAGCCGACAAAACCAACAAAGCCGATAGAGCAGGAAAAGAAGGAACAGAAAAAAAGGGAGCTGGAACTGAATGCACAGCTGAAAGT
>CAJUTD010000101.1:1850-9620 GCA_910589635.1 uncultured Lachnospiraceae bacterium
AGTAAGGCAGAAAGGGAAAAATATCGAAATTTCCTGGGGAAAGGTGTTGGGAGCGGACGGATATGATGTCTATGTGCAGTACTGTTTTAAAAATTTCAACACTAAATCAATTACACCCGTAAAAAATGGTAAGACGACAAAAGTAACGGTGAAAAAGATTAATGGTAAAAAGATCAATCTGAAGAAGTTTTTTAAAGTTTATGTACGTGCCTATAAGCGGGCAGGCGGAAAGAAAATAACGCTTGCAAAGACCATTGACGTCCATGTCGTTGGCAGTAAAAACACAAAGTACACGAACGTAAAAGCTGTCAAGTTAAATAAAAATGCTTACACACTCAAGAAAGGAAAAACGGCGACTATTAAAGCGAGTACCGTATTAGCCGGCAAAGGAAAAAAGCAGCTTACAGATAAGCATACAAAGGAATTTCGTTATGCTACTACCAATAAAAAGGTTGCAACGGTATCGAAGAAGGGGAAGATTAAGGCGGTAGGTAAGGGTTCCTGCACGATCTATGTCTATGCCAGAAACGGATATGCAAAAAAAGTAAAAGTAAAAGTTAAGTAACAGGAAATCATTTTAGAAAAACATTGAATTTTCCATAGAAGTATATTAAAATAAGAACGTTACAAAAATTTGCAAGATTACTAAGACGGAGGTTCAAGTATGTACCCAATCGTAAAGAAGAAAAAGCTGGCGGATAAGATTTTTCTTATGGACGTAAAGGCGCCGCGCGTAGCAAAGTCCTGTCTGCCCGGACAATTTGTAATTGTAAAAATGGATGAAGAGGGCGAACGTATTCCGCTTACCATCTGCGACTATGACAGGGAGGCAGGAACGATCACTATTGTATTCCAGACTGTGGGCGCGTCCACGCAGAGAATGGAAAGCTTAGAAGAGGGAGATCATTTCCAGGATTTTGTAGGTCCTCTTGGCTGTGCATCAGAGTTGACAGAACAGCCGATAGAAGAGTTGAAAAAGAAAAAAATTGTATTTATCGCCGGAGGGGTGGGAACTGCGCCGGTATATCCGCAGGTGAAATGGCTTCATGAAAACGGCGTGGGTTGTGACGTAATTATGGGTTCTAAGACGAAGGATCTGCTGATCTTGGTAGATGAGATGGAGAAGGTAGCCGAGAACTTATATGTGACTACCGATGACGGAAGCTATGGTTTCCATGGAATGGGGACGAACCAGTTAGAGGAGTTAGTAAATAAAGGAAATACATACGACCAATGCATTGCCATCGGGCCGATGATTATGATGAAATTTGTCTGCCTGCTGACGAAGAAGCTTAATATCCCGACCATTGTATCCCTGAATCCGATTATGGTTGACGGAACAGGAATGTGCGGCGCATGCCGCGTGACTGTGGGCGGCAAGGTGAAGTTTGCCTGCGTAGACGGGCCTGAATTTGACGGCCATCTGGTAGATTTCGACCAGGCGATGAAGCGTCAGCAGATGTATAAGACGGAGGAAGGAAGAGAGATGCTCAAAGCTCAGGAGGGGGCTACCCACCACGGCGGATGCGGGCATTGCGGAGGTGACAAATAATGGATGTGATGAAGAAAGTACCGGTAAGAGAACAGGAGCCTAAGGTGCGCGCAGCGAATTTTGAGGAAGTGTGCCTTGGTTATAATAAAGAAGAAGCGATGGAAGAGGCGCAGAGATGCCTGAACTGTAAAAATGCACAGTGTGTTAAGGGATGTCCGGTCTCCATAGATATCCCGGGATTTATTTCTCAGATAAAAGAGGGGAATTTTGAGGAGTCCTATCAGGTAATCAGTAAAGCAAGCGCCCTTCCTGCAGTCTGCGGCCGTGTATGCCCGCAGGAGAGCCAGTGTGAAGGAAAATGTATCCGCGGTATTAAGGGCGAGCCTGTTTCCATTGGCAAACTGGAGCGTTTTGCGGCTGACTGGGCAAGGGAGAATGGCATCAAGCCGCAGCCGGCAACGGAGAAAAAGAACCACAAGGTAGCAGTTATCGGTTCCGGTCCTGCTGGTTTAACCTGTGCTGGCGATTTGGCGAAGATGGGCTATGATGTGACGATTTTTGAGGCGTTACATGAGCCGGGCGGAGTGCTGATTTATGGAATCCCGGAGTTCCGTCTGCCTAAGAGCGCAGTTGTGGCAAAAGAGATTGAAAATGTCAAGTCTTTGGGTGTTAAGATAGAGACGAATGTGGTAATCGGCAAGGCAGGCACCATTGACGAATTGATGGAAGAAGAGGGCTTTGAGGCTGTATTTATCGGTTCTGGCGCAGGTCTCCCGAGGTTTATGGGAATTCCGGGCGAGCAGGCCAACGGCGTATTCTCCGCCAATGAGTTCCTGACAAGGAATAACCTGATGAAAGCGTTTAAGGAAGAGTACGATACCCCGATTATGAAAGGCAAGAAGGTTGCCGTGGTAGGTGGCGGAAACGTTGCCATGGATGCGGCAAGAACGGCATTGCGCCTTGGTGCGGAGGTACATATCGTGTACAGGAGAAGTGAGTCGGAGCTTCCGGCAAGGGTGGAAGAGGTACACCATGCAAAGGAAGAGGGCATTATTTTTGATTTGCTGACAAATCCTACGGAAATTTTGGTGGACGACAATGGCTGGGTGAAAGGCATGACTTGCATCCGCATGGAACTTGGCGAGCCGGATGAATCCGGCAGGAGAAGGCCGGTAGAAGTTAAGGGATCCGAATTTGATTTGGAGCTTGATACGGTTATCATGTCCCTGGGAACTTCTCCCAATCCGCTGATTTCTTCGACTACCAAGGGTCTGGATGTCGACCGCAGGCAGTGTATTGTGGCGGAGGAAGAAAATGGAGCCACCAGTAAGCCGGGCGTATTTGCCGGCGGAGACGCCGTGACGGGAGCAGCAACCGTTATTCTTGCCATGGGTGCAGGGAAAGCAGCGGCAAAGGGCATTGACGAATACCTTTCCGCGAAATAAAAAAACAATTTTTCAGCCCATCATGCCGCAGGCTTCTTTGCCGGCGGCGTGGATGGAACTGAGATGGTGATAGAAGGAGGAAGAGTACAATGAAAGACGTGACTATTACAGATACAATCAAATATATAGGGGCAGATGACAAAGACATTGACTTATTTGAGAGCCAATATGTGGTGCCCAATGGGGTGTCTTACAACTCCTATGTTATTTTAGATGAAAAGGTAGCAGTCATGGATACCGTAGACGCAAGAAGAGGCGAGGAATGGCTGGCAAATTTGGAGCAGGCGTTAAATGGCAGGGACGTAGATTATCTTGTCGTTTCCCATATGGAACCGGATCATGCAGCCAACGTCCAGAAGCTTGCAGAGAAATATCCAAAGATGGTAGTGGTTGGCAATGCCAAGACATTCCCTATGCTTGGGCAGTTCTTTGATATTGATTTGTCCGAGCGTTCTTTGGTAGTCAAAGAGGGGGACACTCTGAAATTGGGAAGCCATGAGCTGACCTTTGTAATGGCTCCAATGGTGCATTGGCCTGAGGTTATGGTTTCTTATGAAAGCTCTGAAAAAATCCTTTTCTCAGCAGACGGATTTGGAAAATTTGGGGCTTTAGATACAGACGAGGATTGGGCGTGCGAGGCAAGACGTTATTATTTTAATATTGTTGGCAAATATGGCGCGCAGGTGCAGGCGTTATTGAAGAAGGCTGCGGGGTTGGATATCCAGATGATTTGCCCACTGCATGGACCGATTTTAAAGGAGAACCTGGAGTATTATATTGGCAAATATCAGATATGGAGCAGTTATGAGCCGGAAGATGAGGGAATTCTTGTAGCATATGCTTCCATTCATGGAAATACTGCTAAGGCAGCCAAGAAATTAAAAGAAATCTTAGAGGCCAAGGGTGCGAAAAAGGTGGCGATTACCGACTTGTCCAGGGACGATATGGCAGAAGCCATAGAAGATGCGTTCCGTTATGACAAGATGGTGTTGGCGGCAGCAACGTATGACGGCGGAATTTTCCCCTGCATGGAAGATTTTCTTCACCATTTAAAGAGCAAGACATACCGCAATCGTACAGTTGCCCTTATGGAGAACGGCTCCTGGGCGCCGATTGCTGCTAAGAATATGAAGGCGGTTTTAGAGCAGATGAAGGATATTACGATTTGCGATAAGGTTGTAACGATTAAGTCAGCTATGAAAGAGGGGACGATTGCAGATATGGAAGCTCTTGCGGACGAGCTGCTTGCGAAATAGAGAGAGTCCATCAAAATATTGACAGGAAATGCAACGGTAGAATTGTCTTATCAAAAACAATTTTGCCGTTGTTTTTATATTTTTGCGAAAGTTTGAAGTCAATCGTAAATGTCTCTCGTTATAATAAACAGACAGATAGAAAACGAACCCCAAATGTTGGGAAGCATGGATCAGACCTGGGAAAAGGAGGCGGATAAAATCGATAAGGAAGAATATTTTAGCTATCTTCTGGATACATACGAGCGGCTGGTGTATTCCATTTGTTTCAAGATGACGGGAAACCAGTTTGACGCAGAAGATTTGACGCAGGAAACTTTTTTATCCATTTATAAAAATCTTGCCACCTTTGAACAGGAGTATGAAAAGGCGTGGGTGTGTAGAATTGCCACCAACAAGGGGCTGGATTTCTTGAAAAGTGCAAAGCGGCGCAGTGAACCCAAAGAAGATACTTATTTTGAAGAATTGAAGGACCAGAAGGCGAGCCCCGAGGAGGCATATTTGCAGCAGGAATCCAAGGCGTATGTTTATACTATCTGTCAAAGCCTGAAAAGTCCATATAAGGAAGTTGCAACAGAACATTTCTACCGGGAGAAGACGGCAAAGGAAATCGCAGCGGAGACGGATAAGGGAATCAAAACCGTCCAGACCCAGATTTACCGGGCCAAAGCAATGATACGCAAGATGATAGAAGGGAGGGCAATCAGATGACAGAAGGGAAAAACGGGATAGTAAGACAGGCGGATAGCAGATGCCATATTACAAATGAACAATTCTGTGACTGGCTGGCAGGCGAGATGCCTCCCGACAGAGAAACAGAATTCTTGGGACATATTGGGAACTGTACATTCTGTGCCCATCAGTTTGCGGAATGGATGGAAGCGCCGCCAGAACCGCCAGAGCTGGCTGTGAGCCGGGAGGAGGCTTTTATGAACCAGCCGGGGCTGCTCAATCCTCCGAGGTATCTGAAGGAAGAAATTATACAGCGGACACAGCAGCCGAGTGTGCAAATGGGCGTACATGTCCGGCAGAAATCGCGGCAGATGCAGCTTTTTATGTACAGCCTCAAAGTAGGGTTGGCGGTGACGGCTTCTATATTTTTATTGATGCTGACGGCAAATGTCCAGGAGCTGCAGCCTGAGACAGTCCGTGAATGGAGGACGGAACAGATGCAGCAGAGGCAGGAGGCGGACAGCCGGGAAGAGACGATAAGTATTTCCCACACATTAAATCAAAAAAGCAGAGAAATTTCAGGTTTTTTATGTGATATAAGCAATGGATTGTTCCGTATGGGACTGGATGAAACAGAATAGGAAAGAAATCAGGAGGTAACGAGATGACAAGGAAGAAAAGTAGTTTTTTAACCTTTTGCTTTTCCCTGATACCGGGGGCAGGGGAAATGTATATGGGGTTTATGAAACAGGGAATCAGCATTATGGCAGTCTTTTGGCTATTGATTTTTTTGGCGGCATTTTTTGGCATGGGGCCGCTGTTATTCATACTGCCAATTCTGTGGTGCTACAGTTTTTTCAATGTGCATAATATCAGAGGCATGTCTGATGAGGAGTTTTATGCATTAGAAGACGATTATCTGTTCCATTTGAACGAGAATGCGTTCTGGGGCAAGTTACAAGGAAAACAGGGAAATATTTTGGCGGCAGCGCTCATTATTATCGGCGTGGTAATTATGTGGAATCGTTTGGCAGACTACATGATGTGGCTGCTTCCAGAATCCATATACTGGCACATTGTGGACGATATTCCGCAGACGGTAATCGCAGTACTGCTGATATGGTGTGGCATTTATCTGATACGCGGCAAGAAAAAGGAGCTTGATGGTAAGGAGCCAAAGCAGAAAATATATGACATACCGCCCGAACCGCTGATGAAGGCAGAAGAGAATCCTATGGAACAGGGAACAAACAAAGGCAAGCCGATGGACCAGGAGGGACAGTAGTATGAGAATCAGAAGAGTTGGAAGTATCACTTGCGGAATGGTGATGATTATATTTGGAGGATTGTTTTTGGTACACATGTTTTATCCGCCATTGTCTTTAAGCGTGATTATGAAATTGTGGCCGTTGATTTTAATTGCCTTGGGATGTGAGATGCTTCTTGCCAATGTGCGTAAAGGTGAGGAGCAGGAGGAAGTGTTGAAATACGATGGGGGAGCGATTTTTCTGGTATTTTTGCTGACCAGCTTTTCCGTTGGCATGGGCATCATAGAATGGATTATGAGTAATATGAACGCGTGGTATTAAAATGGAGCCAAGATGTCTATGCTGCCAAGGGCAGCAAGACCTTTTGGCATTTGATTCTACAAAATTGATTTCCGTGACTCAAATTTTTAAAATCTTGACAGTCTAATCATACTATGGTAATTTATTAAGAGGGCATACATGTAGCAGCAGGTAAGACAATGCTTATCTGCTGTATTTTTGTAACATAGTTGACAAAGGAAGAGGAGTGAAGAGTATGATTGAGATGGTTGAGAAGATTAACGGAGCCATTAATGGCTTCGTCTGGGGCATTCCTATGCTGGTGCTCCTGGTGGGCACGGGAATTTTGATGACTGTACTGACGAAGGTTTTTCAGATTTCGCATTTTGGATACTGGATGAAACACACACTGGGCAGCATCTTTACCGACAGACATATTACGAAACATACCGGGACCGAGGATAAGTCAATTTCCCAGTTCCAGTCGTTGTGTACGGCGTTGGCCGCTACGATAGGAACCGGTAATATTGTAGGTGTTTCCAGTGCCTTGATTTTTGGCGGTCCGGGCGCTATTTTTTGGATGTGGATTGTGGCATTCTTTGGCATGATGACAAATTATTCAGAGAATGTGCTGGGTATCTATTACCGCAAGAAAAATGAGAAGGGCGAGTGGAGCGGAGGCGCCATGTATTATCTGAGAGATGGCCTGGGCGCTAAGAAAGGCATGAAAGGTGTTGGCGCAGTTTTGGCAGTGCTGTTTTCCTTATTCTGTCTGTTGGCATCCTTTGGCATTGGCAATATGAGTCAGATTAACTCCATAGCCGGTAATATGAAAGCAGCTTTTCACGTACCCACGTTTATTACGGGTATCGTATTGATGATTCTTGCAGGACTGGTAATTTTGGGCGGTATCAAGAGAATTGCTTCTGTGACTGAGAAATTAGTGCCGGTGATGGCGCTGTTGTACATAGTGGGCGCTTTGGTGGTATGTGTTTTAAATATCAATCAGTTTGGCGCAGTATTTTCTTCTATTTTTAAGGGGGCATTTGCTATGAAAGCCGTAGGCGGCGGTATTGTTGGCTCCGGCATTAAACTGGCGATTACCTGGGGTATGAAACGCGGTGTGTTCTCCAATGAGGCCGGTCTTGGTTCTTCCGTTATGGTGCACTCTAGTTCCAACGTAAAAGAACCTGTGCGCCAGGGGATGTGGGGCATCTTTGAGGTATTTGCCGATACGATTGTTGTCTGTACTTTGACGGCGTTTGTGGTATTGTCTTCCGGTTTGGTAGATTTGAATACCGGCGAAGTGTTAAGTAGTTCAGAGGGTTCTGCCCTGGTGGGTGAAGCGTTTTCCAAAGCGT